>NZ_JAWOAR010000046.1:0-6555 GCF_046498435.1 Longimonas sp.
CAGGACGTACGCAGTTGCAGCTTACGAATGTCATCTCGTCGCGAGGCTCTGCCTGTACCTGTTTAGCGGGTTTCAAGCACCGCCCGGGATATCCGCTTCGCTCCTGATCCCGGGCTAAGGGGTCCATAGCCGGGGACCGCTTGCGTCCCCGGCGATCTTTGGAACGAATGCTATCGGCGCTGCACGTGTCCCAGGCTATAAGCCGCTAAACAGATACTCTGCCTCGTGACGCCGTCGTTTAGGGGCTCCGCCCCGTTCACAGGCAGGAAATGACGCCCCTCGGGTCAAGTGCGTAACTCCTAAACGTATTCATCCATCTGCCATCAGGTGCTCATTTAAAATGCGGTTGGCAATGTGCGTGGCCCGACTATCGTCAAGCGTTAACAGATCAGCATACACCAGAAGCGGGGGGACCGTGCGCGCTTTTGTGTCATCCACTGAGGGAGGAGGCGTCCAAAACTGATCGAGGATTTCGACAGGCCCTTCTGGATCAGGCACCATGCGTAGCCCGCGGAGCAGTTTCGTGGTTGGCTCTTCGGTGTATATGGACAGCGACTCGGGGTACAAGTCGTGGGTCAGAGCATCGGCCGCTGCCTCCCCGCCCCAACGTCCCAAGCTGGGGTCGAGATCGATCGCTTTCCAGTCGCGAGCCACGGCCTCGTTCAGAAACCGGAATCGGCCCCGTGTCATCTTGGGTCGCAGTCGCTCTCCGTAAGCTACAGCCCATCGATCCATCAACTCGTCAAGGCGGCGCAACTTGCGTGTTCGCGTATCGATCTTTATCAGATACCTAAGCTCTTCGAGATCAGAAAGCACATACCCAACCGCGCCCCGGGATATGTCCGCCGTATCCGCCATTGTGCGATACGTCGTGTTAACCAATTCATCGTGGTTCAACAGCGCAAAGATGAGCTTGAGCCCCGCTTCATTGAAGGCCCGGTGCTGGCGACGGTGACTGCGGGACGTTGTAGCCTGTCCTTGCACGAAAACAACGAATTGAGAGTGGTCTACACATGCAAGGTAGCAGTTGCCCCCGCTATCCATGTATGACTGGCCTGCATCACGCAAGAGCTTTTGTGCCCCCGATGTAATATGATCTGCCACAAACACGACTCCTGCTCTATCCTGTCCGCCTCTTTGTGCCAGTTCTCGGGCAGCCCCTTCTTTCGTCAGATTCGAGACGATCTGTGCTCGGTATGAGCATACTTTTTCATCGCGCACCGCCGCGTGCAGAATCTGCTCGTCCCCATTCGTCGTGATAGCAATCGACGGGGGCAAGAGGTTACTGAGCGCTTGCGTTGCCTGTCTCAATGCCATCTTGTTTGTCCAATATATTCTTTTGTCCAATTATGTTGGATGGTGGATTATAATGGACAAACGGAGTCATAGATCCGATGCTACCTGAAAACACCTGAAGAGATGATGCTCTTCAGCCGCCGGGCTCCTTGTACGACGCTACAGCGCCGCATACGTCTGGATGCGATGCACATGCAGCACGAAGTCGCCTGCCTGCTTATCCCCAATCAAGAACCCGATTTCGCAGATCGTGGCAGCATCGAACGGAGGCGCATCGGGGCGGGGCTGTCCGCGGCGCATGGGGCGCAACCGGGCAAACGGGAGGTAGTGCGTAGCCAGCTGCGGAGTTGCCCAGAACGGCACGCGATAGCTGATGCGTCCGCCCGGCTCCGTGCGCAGGGTAAGCCGGTAGCGCCGCGGCGGGCCGTGCACGCGAAGCATGATGCCCGGCTGCCCCGAGAGGTCCACAGAGCATGGCGCTTTCGTAGCGGCAAACCCGCCGTTGTTGGCGAGCGAGACGGTGCCGCCAAACTGGATGCCGCCTTCGTCGGAGCGCGTAATGCGGCTGGTTGACCGACCGCCCATCACGTCGTCATTCACGCACGTCCACAGATCGGGAGAGACGATTTGGGAAAGCAAGTGCATAACCGACGGGGTGAGGTACGATTAATCATTGTCGTTCGTGTGCGGCGCGCTGCGCTCATCGGTGCTCTTTTCGCGAGCCCGCAGGCTACGGAGCAGCGAACTGGCCGCAGTATCGGAAAATGATTCTGGCGGGGCTGTTGGCGGCCCCTCCGACCTTCCATCGCCCGACGCTTCTTCGGGGGCTGCCTCAGACCTGGTTTCTTCTGTCTCTGCTATCGCTTCCCCGCTCGGAGCCACAGCACGCTGTGGCTCGCCATCACCTGTTGTATGTTCTGTTGCATCTGATGCTTCCGCTGTTGGATTCGCGGCGGATTCAGCAGGCTCCTCTGCAGGTGGTGTCTCCCTCGCTTCTTCGGGACCCGTCTCGGATTGCAGCGTAGCCTCATCGTCTGCCGCACGTCAAAGTTGAAGCACGACTTAAACCATTGGCGCTCCTCATCAATGAGCGTGATCAGTGCAGTGGAAGCGCCGCATACCTTCGCAACCAGGCTGGTAATGCGGTCAAAGTCTTTTTCAGGAGCGGTGTCCAAGATATGATACCGTCGCAGTGCGGCCTGTCGCTCGCTGGTATTTTCCAGAGCAGGAGATGTGGAGGCCAATGGCATAGATTTTTGTAGCTGTGGCTGTATTCAATAAACAATTTGTCTATAGCTGATGCCTATTGCCGTTCCTTTGCATGCACAAACACATCACGTTCGTTCCATTGGAGATGCAAAGCTGCTGCTTTACTCACGCATTTCGAATCGGAAACCGCTGGTTTAGCGTGGCCCCAAAGCGCTCAATCTCGGCTTCGGTGTTGTAGTAGTGCACCGACGCCCGTACCAGCTTCGGGAGATCCCGCGCCTCGGCATCCAACAACGTAGACGACGGCGGACTCACCGACACGTTGATGCCGTCGGTACGCAGGCGCTGCTGAATGGCGTGGGCGTCGGTACCGCGAATAGCAAAGGTGACGATTCCACACTGCTGCGTGCCCACGTCGTGCACCGTTACACCGCGCTGTGCGCGCAACACCTCGCGCAGTCTTTCAGCCAGGTGATGCACCCGTTCGGCAATGGCATCGAGCCCCCATTCCAGCGCATAATCGACCGCAACGCCCAGCGCAATCTTACCTGACACGTAGCCCTCCCACGTCTCAAAGCGCTTTGCATCGGGGCGGATGCGGTAGCTGGTGGGACTGGTGAGGGTGGCGGCGTGTAGGTCGAGAAGTGGCGGCGTGATACGCTCGATCCAATCGCGCTGCACATACAAGAATCCGGTACCGCGCGGCCCACGCAGGTACTTGCGTCCGGTGGCCGAAAGCATGGTGCAGCCCAGCTCCTCCACATCGAGCGGCAGTTGGCCTGCTGATTGGCACGCATCCAGCAGGTACGGCACGCCCGCCTCCTGGGCCATAGCCCCAACCTTGGCAGCGGGATTCACGAGGCCGCCGTTGGTGGGCACGTGCGTAAGCGCAATGAGGGTCGTGCGGTCGTCAACAGCATCACGCAGGGCGCGCAGGTCGATCTGTCCGTGCGTGTCGGAAGGGATAACCTCGACCTCGGCGCCGGTCTGCTCGGCTACTTGCAGCATCGCAATGTAGTTGCTGGCATACGAGGCTTCGGAGGTGAGGATACAGTCGCCTTCCGAGAAATCCATGCCGTAGAAGGCCATGTCCCACGCCCGCGTCGCATTTTCAACGAGGGCAATCTCCTTCGCCTCCGCCCCAATGAGCTGGGCGATGGCATCGTACGTGTGCTGCAACTGATCTTCGGCGTAGGCGGCGGCTTCGTATCCCCCCAGATGTGCTTCCTGGTTGAGGTGGTCGATCTGCGCATCGAGCACGGGTTGCGGCGGCAGGGCGCTTCCAGCATTGTTGAAGTGCAGGATGTCGGTGCAGCCCGGCGTGTCGGCGCGGGCGCGGTCTACGTCAATCATCGGGCGCGTTTGCATCGTCGAGAAAGTGGTCGATGGCATGCAAGGTGGATTCAGGGCGCTCCCAGTGCGGCAGGAGTCCGCCGGGTACGGCGGTGTGTGTGATGTAGCGCGGGTTGGCCTGCTTCAGCGCCGACAGCCGGTCGAAGCGCTGCACGGTGGGGGCGGGCGTTTCAGGCGTAAGGATGAGCGTGGGCCGGTAGAGGCGCGCGTACACCTCGGTATCGATGTTGCGCTGAAAGAGCGAGCCGTCCACAAAGTGGCGCGGGGCGTAGGGCGCGCCGTAGATGCGAGCGGTCTGGGCACCGTAGTAGACCAGCGCCTCGGGCACCGCCTCCGCATCCTGAAAGACCTGTGCTGCCAGATAGCGCCGCAGCGACGACGGACGCGTCAACCAGAAGTAGGGCAGGGTAAATCCGCCCACGGTGGCAGCCGTTTTGACCGCCAGGCGTCCAAATGGCGAAGGGCCGCGCTTGGCGGAGAGTCCGGTCGGCGCAATGAACACGCAGCGCCGCACCAGCGAGGCGGCCTGCAGGGCCACCGACGCCGCAAACTCGCTGCCCAGCGAGCACGCCACCAGATCGGCAGGTCCCACCGTATCGCTCAGCACCGCGTACAGCACGTCGTGATAGGTCTGCGGCGTATAGCGGCGGCGCGTGCGCTCCGAGCGTCCAAATCCGAGCCAGTCGAGCGCCCACAGCGGACGGTCGGTCGCCTCCGCGTAGTGCTCCACGAGCGGACGCATTTCCATCGGCGAGGCGACCGCGTTGAAGCTGTGCAGAAAGACTATGGGCGTGCCCATACCCGGACGGTGGTACAGGTGCACGCGTCCGTGGGTGGTATCAAGGATGCGCGAATCGAGGTTGAGCGCCGGGTCGAGCGTGTGCGCGGGTGGCAAGCTGCGGTGGTATGCCGTGGTGGCACCCGCCGCTGCAGCCGCACCTACTGCCGTCCATGCCAGCCAGCGCGAAGAAGAGCCATTCATGAGCAAGAAACGCAAACAATCCAAGAAAACAAAGGGATGCGGCTGTACCGGCAACCTCCGACGCAGGGTTCCGTATGCATCGACAAGTCTAAAACAGGAGCGCATGGAGGCCTCAACATGGCCCGTTCCCGATACCCCGCGTCTCTTTCTACCCCTGTAGTTCAACTGGATAGAACACAAGCCTCCTAAGCTTGGAATCCTGGTTCGAGTCCAGGCAGGGGTACTTTACCCAAGAAAGGGACAGGTAAAACCACTTCTAACGCCGTTAACGGGGCATTTAGCCGTTCGTTGCCTGCATTTTACTACGCTGTTGGGTAGGTTGAGTGCGACAAAAACCGCGACAGCCCCCCGTTATGACACTCTCCTACCGACGCCGTAAGCCCGGCATCTATCTACGCATCTCGCACAAGGGCACGCGCCGCTACATCGCCCGCTACATCGCATTGGGCACCAAGGGCAAAGCGTATCAGTGGAGCAAGGCAGAGCCCCACGTCGCATCGACGCAACACGAGCACGAAAGTGTGTTGGAGAAGCTGGACTTCGTTCACGACGCATCGAAGTTGCCGTTTTAGCAGACAGGCACGAAGGCAGATCCGACCCCGTAAAAACATCACGGGCACGCCAGCCCGTCCCCAAACAACAAAAGCGGCAGACCAATTGCGGCCTACCGCTTCAGCGCAATCTACTTAAGATGGAGGAAACAGGTCCAATAGCCCTCTTCTGCGTCCTCTCATGCCCAATCCGGGTGTCGTTGCCAGATCGCTTCTGTACATGACACCGGATCTACGTCGTCAGTCGGCCTGGTGTGAGAGTGGAAGGATGGATGTTGCACTCTTCCAACCGTCCGCACGTCCATACACCAACGACGCATGCGGAGCTGGTGTCATTTAGACATCGGGCCGACGTAAGGCCAAGATACAAAGCCAAAGCCGCTTTCCTCCAGGGCGACCTGCCGCTCGACTGCATCAGACTCACCGTGGCCGTGGAGATGCATAAGCGCACCCCCACGGCGCGCGGTGTTATTCGCCTTGCATAAAGAGCGAGAGGACGTACCAAAAGAGGAGTCCAAGCGAGGCAAACAGCTCCAGCGACGCAGCCACGTAGCGGTCTTCGGGGTAGTGATGCAGCACGTTCGAGGTGTCGTACAGGATCGCAGCGCCTGCAAACACGACCATGCCCACAGCGAAGAAAGTGCCCAGTTCGTATCCGAAGAGCGATCCGCCTACAATGAGCACGAGCGCGCCCACACCGCCCCAGATGAGGAGGCTGCGCAAGAAGGAGAAATCCTTGCGTGTGTAGAACGCAATGAAGGTGAGCCCGAGAAAGCCAAGAAGCGTGACCGAGGCTGCGCTTTCAATGACGCCCGGCGCCATCTGCTGGGCAATGAAGAGCAGCGGCACCAGAATGAGCGCCTGCGCCACCACAAATCCGGCCAGCGCCAGGTACTGTGTGCCCAGATCTTGCGCCTGATGCGCAGCGCGGCTGGCGAGCCAGTTAATCAGGATAAACCCGCCCATGGGAATGAGCCAGCTTATGCTGAGCATGCCGCTGGCGATGGGCTCGGCCAGCCCCAGCGAGAAGAGTCCGTATAGTACGGCCACACAGCCGACCACGGCGCTGGCCAGGTGCAGGTAGGTGCGCGTAATGAACGTAGCGCGGGTGTCTACATCAGCCATAGCAACGGCCGAGGAAGACGCCCAGTCGGGGTATTCGGT
>NZ_JAWOAR010000118.1:0-3358 GCF_046498435.1 Longimonas sp.
GGCGCATTCCGGGGCGATGCGGCCAATCCGAACGACGACTCGGGCAGTCTCGGTGCGATCGACTACGGCGATGAGCACTTCACGTGCTTCCAGTTCGATTACGACTGGCGCCGCGATAACGTCGAGAATGCGCAGCGCCTGCACGAATTCATCCAGGAAAAGACGGCGTATCTGCAAGAGGAGTACGCGACGCGCTACGGCATCGAGGACGCGGACATCCAGTTCGATATTGTGGCGCATTCGATGGGCGGGCTGCTCACGCGCTACTACCTGCGCTACGGCAACCAGGACCTGCCCGAAGACGGTTCCGCCCCCGAGATCACCTGGGCTGGGGCCGAGCACGTCTCCCGCGCGGTGCTCGTGGGCACGCCCAACGCCGGCTCCGCCAAAGCGCTGCGCCAGATGGTGGAGGGCAAGCAGACCTCACGCATCACCCCGAACTACGCTCCTGCGATCCTGGGCACCATGCCCGCCGGGTATCAACTGCTGCCGCGTGGGCGGCACGGCGTCCTGGTGGATGCAGAGGACCCGAGCGTGGTGATTGACTCGCTGTTTGCCCCGGACTTCTGGCAGCGGATGGAGTGGGGATTGGCGGATCCCGAGCAAGACGCGGTGCTCCAACAGCTCTTGCCAGACGTGGAAGATGCCCGCGAGCGGCGCCGCATTGCCCTCGATCATCAGCGCAAGAGCCTGGAGCGTGCTCAGCAATTCACCGAGGCGCTCGACATCCCAGCAACACCACCGCCCGCCACCGAAATCGCCCTCATTGCGGGCGATGCCGAACCCACGCTATCCCGCCTGTCGGTCGACCGCACCACCGGCGAACTGGACGAGGCCGGCGAAGCGCCCGGCGATGGCACGGTGCTCCGCTCCAGCGCACTTATGGACGAGCGCGTGAACGGGACCTGGAAGCCGCACCTCGTGTCTCCTATCCAGTGGGCGCAGGTCACCTTTCTCTTTGCCGAGCACATCGCCATGACACGCGATCCTGCCTTCACCGACAACCTGCTCTATTATCTGCTGGAAGCGCCGCGCGGCCCCGCCTCCTGATGTAAACGCTCACCTCGCGCTCTGCTCGCTTCCCCCCACGCTCTGCCATGCTGTTCGAGTTCTGGTTTATGCTGCCCGTGGCCCTCCTCATCGCCACCATTGCGATGGGCTCCGGTGTCGAAGGCGCCACCTTCTTCTCCCCCTTCTTTATGATCGTGCTGGGACTGGACCCGACCACCGCTATCGGCGTCGGGCTGATTACTGAGGTGTTCGGGTTTGGCAGCGGACTCTACGCCTATTACAACCGTGGTGCGATCGACTACCGGATGGGCGGTGAGCTGCTCATGATTACTGTGCCTGCCGCGCTCTTCGGCGTGTGGGTGGCCCACTTTGTGCCCGCCGACATCCTGAAGGCGATCTTGGGCATGGGCCTCGTCATTGTAGCGATAAGCTTTCTGCGCACGCCCGACGACGACCTGGAGCAGCAGTTGGATGCGCGGGCGCAGCAACCCAAGGAGCGCGCCGAGCGCTGCCTGGTGACGACCGACGGCACGCAGCACTGCTACACGGTCTTCAACCGCGCCGAGGGGCTGCTCACCGGCGGCATCGGCGGCACGTTTATCGGGATGCTCTCGACTGGACTCGGCGAACTGAATGGCTACCTCCTCTTGCAGCGTTGTCGTATTCCCAGCACCGTGGCCATTGCCACAAGCGTGTTCGTGGTGGCACTTACCGCCCTCGCCGCTTCGGTCACCCACGCCGTGCAACTGGCCACCGCCGATGCCGAAGCGTTCAACCAGGTCCTGCGCATCCTGCTATTTACCGTGCCCGGCGTCCTGGTGGGCGGCCAAATCGGCCCCGCGGTGGCGACGCGCATCCCCGACGAAACGCTGGAGCGCAGCATGGGCGTACTCTTCCTGCTCGTGGCTGCCATCGTCATTGCGGATGCAGCGCTGATGTAGTGGGAGGGCAGCGTGCTGAGGCACCGTTATCCCTTTGCCCCGACGCTATGGACAGGGGCCCAACCTATCGTGACGCGGTGGTCTCGGTCCCCTCATTCGGCCACGACCACGCAAACTCCAGACGCGTGACCCCCGGCGTTAGGATGCGTAGTTGCAGCCCGTTGGCATCGGTCAGGATGTCGCGGTCGTCGACCACACGGTCAAAGACCAGGATGGTGCGCCGATAGAGCGCCGGTTCGCCGTTGTGCAGCGCAACATTGCGGATTGGCAGGTTGCGTACCTCTTTGGGGCGATAGCGCTCGCCGGAGCGATCCATTAGCTGAAGCTGCACATTCGACCGCAGCAGAGGTGGAGGAGGCGCTTGTTCAGACCGGCTGATAATCAGGGGACATGTTATCGGGCGGCGAACTGGACGGAGCTGGGGCTCACGACGGGGCGCGGCAAGGCGGACATGACGCACCGCCCGAACCGTTCGATCAAGCGGATCTTCGGCTACCCGCTCGTTGGCAATTACCGCAAGCGGCTGACGGCGGTTGCATCATGAGCAAGCGCAAGAAAACGACCGACGAGCTGGTCACAATCGACCTGGCGCAAGTGCGCGCGCTGCTCGAACGCATCAAGTCTGACCTCGACGAGGCCGACTACCTGCTGCTGTGCTTGACGACCGACGTGCTCGAGATGGTCACGCGCGAGGTGCGCAAGCGCAGGACAACGATCGCTCGGCTGCGCTCGATGCTCGGCCAGCGCAGCAGCGAGAAGACCGCCGATATCGTTGGCAACGACCGCAGCAGCGAGGCGGGCGACCAAGCAGCGCCGCAGAGCGCAGCGGGGGATTCAGCATCGGACGATTCGACGCAATCGGCTGACAGCGACAAAGCGTCTACGCCGTCCGAGAACATGGAGACACCACAACGCAAACGCAAGGGCCACGGCCGCATCCCGGCGTCGTCCTACGACTGCGACGTCATTGCCGTGCCCCACCCGACGCTGCAGCCTGGTCAACAGTGCCCTGGGTGCGCCCACGGTTCGCTGTACGACACGCAGGATCCGGCCCCCGCGGTCATCATCGTCGGCCGGCCACTGCTCGGGGCCGAGCGCTTCGAGGCACAGTGTCTGCGATGCAATTCCTGTGGCAAGCAGTTCACGGCGCCGTTGCCTGAGCGGGCTCGTGGACCGAAGTACACCGCGAGTGCGGCGGCTGCGATCACCGTGGAGCACTACTGGCTCGGTCTGCCGTTCAACCGCATCGAAGCGGCGCAACGATTCGTGGGCGTGCCCGTACCTGCAGCGACGCAGTGGGACGTGGTGTGCAAGCATCTACCGCTGGTCATGCCCGTCTACCACGTGCTTGCTTCGCTCGCGGCTGACGCGCCGCTCGTGCACAACGACGACACCCACGTGAAAAT
>NZ_JAWOAR010000258.1:0-15640 GCF_046498435.1 Longimonas sp.
GTAATCCCGCGCTCGCGCTCTTCCGGCGCGTTGTCGATCGAGTCGAACGTCCGCTCGGCTGCGCCGCCCACCTGCTCGGCCAGCACCTTCGTGATCGCTGCCGTCAGCGTCGTCTTCCCGTGATCGACGTGCCCGATCGTCCCAATGTTTACGTGCGGCTTCTTCCGCTCAAATGCCTCCTTCGCCATAACTGGTTACCTTGGTCTCGTGTTAGTCTGTTGATCTGTTGATTCCCATGCTGCTGGCAGCACGCTTATGCCGCCGCGTCGACCGTGTCTTGGTCTGTGATTTCCTGTGCGATGTCTTTCGGCACCGGCTCGTAGGTCTCAAACTGCATCGTGTAGATGGCGCGCCCTTGCGTAATGGAGCGCAGATCGGTTGAGTACCCGAACATTTCGGAGAGCGGAACCAGCGCGTTGATGACTTGCGCATCGTTGCGCTGCCCCATCTGCCCGATCTGTCCTCGCCGGCTGTTCAGGTCGCCAATCACATCGCCCATGTATTCATCAGGCGTGATAACCTCGACCTTCATGATCGGCTCCATCAGGACGGGATTGGCCCGGCGAGCTGCATCGCGGAAGCCCATGCGGCCAGCAATCTCAAACGAGTTCTGGTCGGAGTCCACGTCGTGGTACTCACCGTCGTAGAGGCGCACTCGTACGCCCTCCATTGGGTATCCAGCAATCGGGCCCTGATCGAGCGAGCTCTTGATGCCCTTCTCAACCGACGGGATGAACTCGCGCGGAATGGCTCCACCAACGATTTCGTCTTCAAACTCGAAGCCGGTTCCATCTTCATTCGGCCCGACTTCCATGTAGACCTCGGCAAACTGGCCACGTCCACCGGTCTGCTTCTTAAGCACATAGTGCTCATCGACCGTAGCGGTAATGGCTTCGCGGTAGGCCACCTGCGGGCGACCTACGTTGGCTTCCACCTTAAACTCGCGCTTCAGGCGGTCTACAATAATTTCGAGATGCAACTCGCCCATCCCTGCAATCAGGGTTTGGCCGGTTTCCTCATCAGTGGATACGTTGAATGTTGGATCCTCCTCGGCAAGCTTGATCAGGCCACTCGTCAACTTGTCGCGGTCGGCCTTGGTTTTGGGCTCGATGGCGATACGAATCACCGGCTCTGGGAACTCCATCGATTCCAGCACGACGGGGTCGTCCGGATCACAGATGGTGTCACCTGTTTTCAGGTTTTTCGGACCCACCGCAGCGGCGATATCGCCCGCCCGAACCATGTCCACGTCCTCGCGGTCGTTGGAGTGCATGAACATGAGACGGCCCACGCGCTCCATCTCGTCGGAGGTTGCGTTGTACACCTTGGTGCCGGTTTCAAGCGTACCACTGTACACGCGGATGAACGTGATCTTCCCGACATACGGGTCGGTGGCAATCTTGAATGCGACGGCACTGAACGGCTCGTTTTCATCGGGCCCACGCATCAGCTTCTCTTCTTTGTCACGCGGATGGAAACCCTCCACCGGCGGCACATCTTGCGGGCTCGGCAGGTAGTTCAGCACGCCGTCAAGCAGACGCTGTACGCCTTTGTTTTTGAGCGCGGTGCCTGTAAAGACAGGTGTAATATCGCGCTCTAGTGTGGCCATGCGCACTACCTTTCGGATCTCTTCGGCAGCAATTTCTTCACCGTCGAGATACTTCATGAGCAGCTCGTCATCGTATTCAGCAACCGCTTCAAGCATGCGGATGCGCCACTTCTCGGCTTCCCCCTTCAGGTCATCCGGGATTTCAATGATGTTCCAATCCATCCCCTGCGACTCCTCGTCGTAGATGACGGCCTTGTTCTCGATCAGGTCGATGACGCCTCGGAAGGTTTCTCCGGCACCGATTGGGTACTGCAGCGGAATCGGATTCGCGCTAAGGCGATCTTCCATCATCCCAATCACGTTTTCAAAATCGGCCCCGGTGCGGTCCATCTTGTTGACAAACGCGATGCGCGGGACATTGTATTTGTCCATCTGGCGCCAGACCGTCTCCGACTGCGGCTCCACACCACCTACCGCGCAAAAGAGCGCAATGGCTCCATCGAGCACGCGGAGCGAACGCTCCACCTCAATCGTAAAGTCAACGTGGCCTGGCGTGTCAATGATATTGATGCGGTGGTCGTCCCAGTAACAGGTCGTCGCCGCACTTGTAATAGTGATGCCGCGCTCCTTCTCCTGGTCCATCCAGTCCATCTGAGACGCCCCCTCATGGGTTTCTCCCATGCGGTGAATGCGTCCCGTATAGAACAGGACACGCTCAGTGAGCGTGGTCTTGCCGGCATCAATGTGCGCGGCAATGCCGATGTTGCGGGTTTTGTCGAGCGGGAAGCTCTCGTTTCGTTGGGTAGCCATAACAAATCTGTTGTTGCGTACTCGGGAGGCCGACACCGGCCCGTTGGGCTCGGTCAGCGCTGCGGCACAGCCGAAGCTGCATGCAGAGCGGGGGCGCGTTTACCTCCGCAGAATTAGAACCGGAAGTGGGCAAAGGCTTTGTTCGACTCGGCCATCCGATGCGTGTCGTCTTTTTTCTTGACGGCGCCGCCTTCGCCGCGGGCTGCATTAATCAGCTCACTGGCCAAGCGGTTCACCATGCTTTTCTCTTTCCGTGCCCGGGCGTACTGAATGATCCAGCGGAACGCGAGCGTCACGCGCCGCTCAGGGCGCACCTCAATGGGCACCTGGTAGGTGGCTCCGCCAACACGACGGCTGCGCACCTCAACCAGCGGCGCTACGTTGTTCACCGCCTTCTTGAAGACCTCAATGCCTTCCTCGCCAGTGCGCTCTTCAATCACGTCAAACGTATCGTACACGATGCGCTGCGCCAGGCTTTTCTTGCCATCACGCATGATCGAGTTCACAAATCGCGACACCAGATCATCACGATAGATGGGGTCAGGAAGGGTTGTGCGTTTTTTTGCGGCCTTATCGCGAGCCATAACACCTATGCATTGTTGAACAAACGAGCCATCCCACCTCCTATGGAGTGCGGGCTGCTCTGCTACAGTTAACTACGGGGCTTCTTCGCACCATACTTCGAACGCCCTTGACGCCGGTCCTCAACGCCAGCAGCATCCAGTGCACCACGCACAATGTGGTACTTCACACCCGGCAAGTCTTTCACACGCCCACCACGCACCAGCACAATGGAGTGCTCTTGCAGGTTGTGTCCCTCACCTGGGATGTAGGCCGTCACTTCGTTTCCATTGGTCAGCCGTACACGCGCCACTTTACGAAGCGCCGAGTTCGGCTTCTTTGGCGTCGTAGTGTACACACGTGTGCACACGCCACGCCGCTGGGGCGAGTTTTCAAGAGCAGGCGCCGTCTTTTTCTTCGGCTTCGAAGAACGCCCTTTACGAATCAGTTGCTGTATTGTAGGCACGGTACCGTCACGGTTAGTCGATCACATCAGCGCATGCCGCACAAAGGCGGCCACCTGTCTTCACAGGCTAAAGGTATAAGTAAGAAGAGTCCGGGTGTTCACAAACGACCGCAAAGAGATCGTTAAAAGAACATTACCGGCATACATCCTCTGTACGGACCCTTCCAAACCTCACAACCGATACATACCGGTGTATCGATTGGTCTTTTAAGTACGTTCACAAAAAAAGGCGAGAAGCCCTCGCCTGTCGCTCTCATTGGCAACGTACCTGGCTCAGACCAACCTTGGCCTGCGCCATTTGCACATCATGTCGTAACCTACCGCGCGTCACTGGGTTTCGTTATTTTGTGTGGTCCGTGTGCATTCCAAATGCGTGCGTCGGTTCATCGCTGGCTTTGGGAGTCCGTTTGGGATTGATGAGATAGGCGAGAACAGCCTACGACGTTGTGGGGCCGGGTTCGGGTGGAGACTTCGACTGGGCCGTATCGCCCCCACTGGCTGTTTCAACGTATGTGCCGTGGGGCCGCTCGCCCAACAGTTCTACAAGCTCCGTGGGCCCGAGCACTTCGCGGTCAAGCAGTGCTTCGGCCATGGTATCAAGCAGGGACCGCTTCCGCATGAGCATCGCATGTGCCCGGTCATTTACTTCGGCAATGAGCGCACGCACCTCTTCGTCTACCATCTCGGCAGTAGATTCGGCGTATGGACGCTCAAACATGGGGGTGTCGTTCTGTCCCGACTGGTTGAAGCTAACCTGTCCGACCCGTGCGCTCATGCCGTAATCAACAACCATTGCATAGGCCATTTTGGTGATGCGCTCCAGATCGTTCTGCGCACCAGTCGTCACATCACCAAACACAATTTCTTCAGCTACGCGTCCGCCAATGGTCATGGTCATCCGGTCGAGCAGTGCATTGCGTGAGTAGAGATACCGCTCCTCAGGCAGATGCTGTGCGTATCCCAGTGCCGAGAGCCCTCGTGGCACAATGGATACCTTAACAACCGGATCGGTGTGCTCTAAGAACCAGCCCGTAATGGCGTGCCCGGCTTCGTGAAAGGCAATGACTTTTCGCTCCTCTGGCGCAATGATTTTGTTTTTCTTTTCCAGCCCAGCAACCACACGGTCAATAGCCTGGGCAAAGTCGTCCATCTCTACGCATTCTTTCTCCTTGCGTGCGGCCAGCAATGCGGCTTCGTTGCATACGTTTGCAATTTCAGCGCCGGCAAATCCCGGAGTCTGACGCGCCAGCACGTCCCCGTCTACGTCGTCCCCCAACAGGAGCGTTTGCATATGTACCGCGAAAATCTCGGCGCGGGCATGCCGGTCGGGTTTATCCACCATAATCTGGCGGTCAAAGCGACCCGGACGTAGCAGTGCAGAGTCGAGCACATCGGGGCGGTTTGTGGCGGCAATGATGATGACCCCCTGGTCGGAGTCGAAGCCGTCCATCTCCACCAGTAGCTGGTTGAGCGTATTTTCGCGCTCGTCGTTGCCACCGGGCATGTTGTTGCCCCCACGTGTGCGTCCCACCGCATCCATCTCGTCAATAAAGATGATGCATGGGGCTTTCTCTTTTGCACTTTTGAATAGGTCGCGCACGCGAGAGGCTCCTACACCGACGAACATCTCAACGAAATCGGAGCCCGATATCGAGAAGAACGGCACCCCTGCTTCTCCCGCTACCGCTTTCGCCATCAGGGTTTTGCCGGTGCCTGGTGGCCCCACAAGCAGCACGCCCTTGGGCAAGGTTCCTCCCAGCCGTGTAAAGCGGTCTGGGTCACGTAAGAAGTGCACGACTTCAGCTACTTCTTCTTTCGCTTCATCCAGCCCGGCTACGTCGTTAAACGTAACCGAGTGCTCTTCGGAGGCATCGAACAGCTTCGCTTTGCTTTTGCCGATGTTAAGCATCTGCGAGCCGGGATTCATGCGCCGGAACAGGAGCACCCACACTACAATGATAGCGCCAAACAGAAGTATCCAAAATAACGCGCTGTCAAGCCAGCTCTGCTCGGTGCGTGCGGTAAATTCGATAGCTGCTTCCTGCGAAGCGGCCTCGGCATTGTATGTGCGCAGTACGTCGGTAAGCTCGTGGTCGGCGGGCTTTGTGGTGATGAAGCGGCGGGCCTCGGCCTCTGGATCACTCAGCGCATCGTCGCTCGGCACGGAAACGGCCAGCGCTACAGCACTGTCGGCCACGGCTGTTTCTGTATAGCGCCCCTCAATCTGCCGATCATTTACAATCTCGACACGCTCCACGTATCCGTCTTCCACATAGTCGAGGAAGGTGCTGTAACTGATCTCTGCGGCGCTGTCTTGGCCCCAGTAGAGCAACAGGTGAATGGCCAGCCCTACGAAAACGGCAGCATAGATCGCATACAGGATGCGAGAGGACGAGCCCTCCGTACCTGGTGGACGCTTGGAGGAATCGTTGGGCGTGTTCATGAGAAGAGGGATACCAACATTTTGGGCAGATGCAAAAGCAGCGTGTCCTCAAACCGCAGCGTGCCCGAACCCGAGCCTCTTCCGTTCGGTTCCGTCCGCGCTGTTATGTTTGCGAATCGTTGGTCGTTTCTATGGCTAATCGTTGCCCTCCGACGAGGTGCGGGGCGTGGGAAGTTCCTGTGCAGGTGCCTCATTGTCGGGGTCATCGTCGGGGTCATCGTCTTCTGAGGACGCATCGGTCTCGGTTAGGGCCTGCGTTAGGCGTTGGGCACGCTTGGCCTGGGGCGTATCCGGAAACTCGTTCTGCAGATGTTGCATGAGGGCCTGTAGAGCCTGGTGGGGCTGTTCGTCGTCAGAACGTGTATCATCAGAATCCGCCTCATCATCCTCGTCTGATGCCGATCTGTTATCGACAGTGGTCGTGTCGCCTTCAGCCTGGGGCACTGGCGGACGCTGCTGTTCGGGGGCTCTGCGCGGGGCTTCCTGCGGCGCATCGTCCGCGGTCGAGGCTGAATCGGCGGTTGGCTCGGCAGCTACGCCAAGCGTATCGATGGCTACGCCAAGGGCCTGCTCGGCGGCGGTGCTGTCGCGGCGGTGCCACTGCAAGTACACCTGCCCCATGGCCCACAGTGCACGCGGGGCAACGGCGGTATCGCGCGAGTACGTCTGCGTAAGGGCTGTGAATTGGTGGAGGGCCGCTTCCCAGTTGTCTGCCTCGGCAAGCGCTTGTGCAGCGTTGTATGCATGGAAGGCCTGCTGCGTACTGTCGGATACGACAACGGTATCTTCTCGACCCAGGCGCGTTCGTGCCCGCTGTGCAAATGGCGAGTCGGATTGGGTTTCAATCAGGGATTCGTACTGGGCCTGCGCTTCGCCGGGCCGCCCAGCCGCTTCCAAGGCTTCCGCGCGTGCATACAGAGCGCGGTCGTGAACCGGGTGGTCCGTCGCTTCAGACAGTACCCGTTCGTACCAGACCAGGGCCGAGTCAGGCTGTTCGATATTCAGAAGTAGCGCATTGCCCAGTTCATACCAGGCCCACACGCGCTCTTCGCGCATCGCTTCTTGTTGGGCCTCGGTACGTGGCACCTCCTCGATGTCAATCCCACTTTGCGCTGCGGTTGCCTCCGCCTCAGTCTGCGCGTCCTCGGTATTGTCCAATGGCTCCCCCTCCGCGGCCTCTGTCGATGTATTTGTTTCGGACTGTGCATCCGGCTCGACCTCCCCCGATTCGGCAATGGTGGGTGCTTCGGCGCTGTCGCTGTCGGGGGTTATGTCTTCATATCGCCAAAACGGAGCTCGGTCGCGCGATCCCCAGCGCCGTTGAAAAGTGCGCTGTCCTTCTTGCACGCGCTGTGGATCGCGGTGAAACAGAAAGCCGTCCTCTTCACTGGCGGCATCGGCAGCAATCTCGGTGGCTTGCTCACGCGCCGTACCATCGTCCTGACCGGGGGCCTGCCCCGGTGCTTGAAACCCGCCCCCTTGCTCGCGGCCCTCGGCTGCCTGCTCTTCAGCTTCTGCCTGCGCCTGGCGCTCGGCCTCGACCAACTCTTCAATCCGCGCCTCAAACTCATCGTCTGGGAGTGCCCCAAGCGTGAGGAGCGAATCGTAACGGGCTACGCGAGCTTGCTGCTCGGCAACCGCTCCGTATCGCTCCGCCAGGTCCTCTACGTCAGGCAACGCGGTGGGAGGGTCGGGCCGAAGCGAGTCACGCTCGCGGGTGGAAAGCCTGGTTGCGGAAGAGTCGAAATATGCGGCAGCTGTCTCGTAATCGTTCCAGATGTCGCGGTACATCACCCCCATCTGGTAGTACGCGCGGCCTTGCAGATCGCCCTCAATAGGTTCATTGCCGTGCAGTAGCTCCTGGTACGCATGACGCGCCTCATCCGGACGTTCTTGCAGCACATGCAGATACGCTTCGAGTACGCGGAGCGCATCGCGCTGCTCTAAGTTGCGGTCGTTGCGTGAGAGCAGGTTGGCCTGATCAACCAGTTCGGGGTCGTTGCTTGTGTGAGCCTGCACGCGAAGGGCGCCCATTTCGCCGGCAAGTGCGACTTCAAACTCGCGAGCGTCGGTGGCAGCGCGGTAGGCCCGCGCGGCAGCGGCATAGTCTTCGCGCACCTCAAAGATCTGTCCGCGCAGCAGCTGGGCTCGTGTGGTCTCCGTCCGGGGAAGATCGCCCTGAAGCGCTGTATCAAGCGCCGTAAGTGCATCCGGCCATGCGCCTTGTGTAACGTGGAGTTCGGCGGCTACAAGCCAGAGTTTGCTGCGCCACGGATCGTTCAGGTCGTCGCGTTCGATGCTTACTCGCACTTGCTCAGCGGCGCGCTCTGCATCCCCCTGACTGGCCCGCGTTCGCGCAAGCCAGAACCAAGCTTCCGAGGCGCGCTCGTCATCCAACGCAATGACCTCGTCGAACTTTTCAGCAGCGGCTCCGAACTCGTTCAGGTAGAAGTAGGACTGCCCGATAAGCATGAGGGCATCGTCAACCCACTTCGACTGGGGGTGCTCACGCAAAACATCTGCACTGCGGTCGATAGCCGACTCGAAAGCGCCGCGGTCGACCTGTTCATCCGGATCGGGAAAGATGGAGGCGAAACGGTCGGGATCAAGCGCGTGGCTTTGCTCACGCACGGACTCCATGCCCTGCTCAAAATCTTGCTGGGCATTGTAGAAGGTGTTGTAGAACGCTCGAAAATTGTCGACGCGCCCTCCAACCATTGAATCGGGCGAACACCCGGCTGCCATGCTCCCCAGGGCGAGCATGCCAATCCCCACAGTAAGCCAGCGCCATATCGACATACGATGCGTTCCGGGGAAGACCGGTGGCAACGAGAAAACGAAAGCTATGGATACAGCGCCCGTGACGCGTCGTCAATCTGGCAGGCCCAGAAATGCTCTTGTACCCTGCGCTCCTGTGCCCTGAAGCTGCATCCTGTAGCCACTACCAAACGGGCACTCATACCGAACAAAGCAAGCCCTATCGCGGGATACCCTGGACCCAACTACGTGCCTTAACTTGTTTGCGTTGTGCCATTTAGCAGCAGCACACGCACCTGTCTTACTTGATGCGCCCTACATGCACCATGTTGGTACGCCCACGGGCAGGAAGCGGCATACCTGCTGTCATCACAATCAGGTCGCCCGGTTCAACAAGTTCACGATCACGCAGCACGCTGTGCACCCGCGCGATACCTCGGTCGGTGTCTTCTTGGAAGGGAATGTAAAAACTCCTTGTTCCCCACAAAACCCCCAGTTGCCCCACCACACGTTCGTTATCGGTAAACGCATAGATGGGCATGCTGGGCCGGTGGCGGGCAATGGAACGGGCTGTGGCCCCCGAGTTCGTGAGGCACGCAATGGCTTTCGCCCCTACCTGCTCGGCCAGTCGACAGGCGGTAAAGCTGACGGAATTGGTCACGCTCTCGGTGCGCTCCAGATGCTCGGGCACCTGCGAGAGCGATTTTCGGTCCGTTTGCCAATGCGACTCGGCTTCACGGATAATCTTGTTCATGGCTTCCACCACGCGTACCGGGTCGTTTCCGACAGCGGTTTCGCCAGAGAGCATAACGGCGTCGCTGCCATCAAGCACGGCGTTGGCTACATCGCTGGCCTCGGCGCGCGTGGGGCGCGGATTCTCGATCATGCTTTCGAGCATCTGCGTGGCTGTAATGACCGGCTTAGCCGTGGCCAGGCTCTTGCGAATCAGGTCCTTCTGTGTGCTCGGCACCTTCTCCATTGGCATCTCGATCCCCAAATCGCCACGCGCCACCATGATGCCGTCGGTCTCTTTCAGAATGTCGCTGATCTGGTGGACGGCTTCGGGCTTCTCGATCTTAGAGATCACCGACACGTTCTTGTCGGCAGCCTTGATACGACGGGTGAGCGCTTCCACATCGCTGCGCGTGCGCACAAACGAGAGTGCGATCAGGTCTACATCCATCTGAAGCCCAAACTCAAGATCGTCGATATCTTTCTGGGTGAGCGACGGCGTAGATGTGCGGATGTTGGGCAAGTTCACGCCTTTGCGGGAACGCAGCGGGCCCCCCTCAACCACGCGAGTTACCACATCGCCACTACTGGTGATGTCGGTAATTTCGAGCTCAAGCAGCCCATCATCGAGCAAAATGCGTCCGCCCACATCGGCATCCTCGGCCAGCGTGTCGTAGTCGATGCGTGCCCGCTCTGCGGTGCCCACTTCCATGGGCTTGTTGGTGAGGGTGAGCGTATCGCCCTTATCGATGAAGACGCAGCCGTCTTTCATGGTGCCTACGCGAATCTTGGGGCCTTGCAGGTCCTGCAGAATCGGCACCACGTGCCCCTGTGCAGTCGCAGCCTCGCGCACCATGCGGATACGCTCGGCATGGTCCTCGTGGCTTCCGTGCGAGAAGTTCATGCGCGCTACGTCCATGCCCGCAGCCACAAGCCGTTCGATAGTTTCGGGGTCGTTACTCGCCGGACCCAGCGTGACAACAATTTTTGTACGACGATCCATGAAAATGGGGCGGTTGGTTGAGGTAGCCTGTACGGAAAGAAGCTACCGGTTCAATTGACAAACCGATAGGGCGTTGCGTTATCTGTTTGCGAATGAAAGCGCTACCAACCAGCTGTATCCCCACGGTTGGGCAGATTGCGCTCCTCGGTAACGGTGCAATGCTAAGTGATACAGGAAATGTGCCGGTCACTGAAGAACCTATACCGCATGCTTTCGGTGCTGGGAGCGCTACTCGGCGCGGGCACCTGCAGCGGCAACGGCGAGGCCAAACGAAAGGAATTGTGCCGAACGCTTTTGGTACCGTCCGGCTCAGTCAACATTGTTATCAGGAGGGTTATCACTTAGGGGGTGCTCACTACCCGCTCATCATTGCCTTACTGTAGTGGACGAACAGAAGGTTGGTCGGGATGCTTCAGGGCCGACCGCACCATGAGCAGTTCGCCTACGTTTTCCAGCGAGAGGAGCCCGACCAGCGCACCGTCTTCAACAACTGGTATCGTACTGTACTCTGACTGCTGCATGGTCTGGAATGCTTCATCGAGCATCATGCCTGGGGTGACTGTTGGACAAGGAGCCGTGACAACTTCGGCAACGCGGTGGTCGCGGCCATAAGTGCGCAATCCTTCGATCAGTTGCTTGCGGCTCAAGATTCCCCGTACGCGCCCCTGCTCGACAACCGGAAAGTCGTGATCGGTTCCGGCTAAGAGTTCGTCCACTGCATCGCCCAGTGTGGAATCAGGGGTAAGAATACCAAAGCGCGTCATCATCGCCTCGCGCACTGGCGTGTCACGCGCAGCAGCGCGGAACGTAGCGTGCTGCGACTCTTGCTGTGCTCCAATGTATACAAAAAGGGCGATGAAGAGCAATATAAAGTTAAACCCGATGATGCCAATGAGCCCAAACGCAACCGCCATGGCCTGCCCAACGCGAGCAGCGGTTTGTGTAGCCTGAGCGTAATCATAACGAATAGCCAACAGCGCCCGTAGCACCCGTCCGCCATCCATAGGAAAAGCAGGCAACATGTTGAACATAGCCAGTCCAATGTTCAACCACATGAGCGTAGCCCCGGCATGAGCATTAATGGTGTACGCCGCCCCAATATCCATCGTCGTTCCCGTCACGGCCAGTCCTATCGCCAGCAGGATGGCAATGACGATATTAACAAGCGGTCCGGCCACAGCAATCCAAAACTCCTTGATCGGCTCCTCAGGCAGCCGCTCCAGCCGGGCCAGCCCCCCGATAGGGTAAAGCGTAATACTTTTCGTGGGCACCGAAAAGAACTTTGCTGTTAGTGCATGCCCCAGTTCATGCAGCACCACGCATCCAAACAGCCCGCCCATCAGTCCCATGATGTGAAGCGTCGTGCTCAGGCTTTCGCCCTGATAGTACAGAAACGCCGCCAGCCCGGCTACCAGAAGCAGGAACGTCCAATGCAGAAATATGCCAATTCCGGCAACCGACCCAATGCGAAGCGACCGATTCATAGCGTTAGATGTGACCGGAAAAAAAACACAAACAGGAAGGCGCAGGCAGTGCGCGTACTTGCATCCATAACGCATCAGCGAAATGCGGCGTTTCCAGTACGCATGCACCGTGGACCGATGACAGTGGTGGTGAGACTCACTAGACCCAACAAAAAAAGAACGGCTGGATGCCGTGCTGTCGGAAACGGGGATCCAAGATCCGCAAAGAGATTCCGACTGCTCATTTTGCCCTATACGTCCGAGAAAGATCTGAATACCACACCTGCACGCCCGGTACCGCCTATTTACCCGTTTCACATGAATCCACCTTGCATAACAGCAGACAACGTCTTGTAACGCGTCCGCAAAACATAGAATTCGCGTCGCACCTAACGCTTAAGTCACTACAGCTTGTGTTGATATTTGCGAGGGTGGTCTGTATAGTTAATGATGATCTTTAAGACTCTTTTACGCATTCCCGTAGCACGCGCATGGCTTCCTCCCCCGACGAATCCAACCCGTTAGACGCTGACGAGCAAGCTGCATCGCTCAACGGTGAAGCGCAAGACGAGGCTGCCGATGCGCCTACCACCGATGCGTCTACCGACAGCTCACCGAATGACGCCCCCTCCACTGACGACGCTGCTGGAGAGCGCTCCGATGCAGAAACACTGAACGAAGAAGCAGATGACGTAACGCTCTCGTTCCAGGACGATGCGCTCGACGAGAAGCTTGCCGCTGCCTCCTACGATGCACTCAACCAAGTTGACTTTGGTATCATCCAGGTTGATGACGACGGAGAGATTCTGTTTTTCAACCAGTACGAGTCGGAGCTAAGTGGTGTACTCCCCGAGGATGCCGTCGGCCAAAACTTCTTTACGGAGGTGGCTCCCTGCACAAACAACCGGCTATTCCGAGGACGTTTCAAGAAGGGCCTTCACAAAAGCGATCTCGACGAGACGTTTACCTACACGTATACGTACCGGATGCGCCCCACGCTCGTTACGATCCACCTCTACCGCGACACACGCGGCGACAACTGGATCATGGTGCAGAAGTTTTAGATCTGGCTCCGCTGCCGTCTTCAAGCAAGCCCCGACCTGGTGCTATGTCGACTGTAATTCCGCAAGTCGAGCCGAGATGGATGCGCGTGCCGTCCCGAACAGCGTCCGCTGCACACTGCGAAAATGGTCTCCCCGACAACGGTCGCGGCGACAGGAGTTGGGGCCTTGCTCACCATGACAGACTTTGTGGGGGGTGATTTCAGGATGATCTTCGAAATGAGGATTGACGTGACACTATCGCCCTGCCCTTCCTTTCCCCCCTCTCACACCTCCGTCAGCACATTCTGCTCACCCACCTCCAAGCTGCCCTCTGTGTACGCATAGCTCTTGCTGCGCACGTCTTCGCTGGGTACCGTGCCGATGCTTTTGAATTATCTCATTCATAAACCGGTGCATCAGCTCCCATACGCTTCAGTTCCTAAGAGCCGCTCCGACACCCGCTCTACGTTGTGAAAAACTGCTGTAACATAGCTGTGAAGGGTACTTTTTGTTTGAACGCGCTTCCCCACCTATTGCGTACACGTGGCTGCGAATGTTGTACACTAACTACTGATTTGCCCCCTGTTTGATGTCGCGCTGTCGCCGTTCCTCTCATACTTCTCGGCCCGACGGTACATGTGTATCGTCTACCGCACGAGCACCTCGAGCCGAGCACGCCTGCCGCACCGCGCTAAGTAGCGCGGTGGCGGGCGAGCCCCATCCCTGGCACTCCCTTTTGTACGACTGTCTACGCGACCAAGCCGTACCCGCATTCATCGACGAAGGGGCTATCACACCTGCTGCATCCATCTGGACCGGTTCGCGGCTATGGGTTGAAGCATTTCGCAAGGCAAACCTGGAACCCGGCGACCGCATCGTAATTTCCATGCCGCCCTCTGCCGCTTTCGTGCAGGTGCTTGTAGCCGCTCTCTGGCAGCGCCTCACCATTGCGCTGGCTCCGGCCAATGCCTCGCCCAAGCTCGTTCACGAGCTGGATGCGCGCGCTATCATCCACCCCTCTGCCAATACATCGCACACGTGGGTCCCCGACGGATGCGCCGGCCCCCTCGGTCCGCCCGATACCTTGCGCCCCCCGACCACCGAACGCACGCCCGAAGCACGCTTTCTGCTGCGCACGTCGGGCACGACTGGCGCAGCCCGCTGGTTTGCGCTTTCGGATGCGAACGTCCTTTCGGTCTTAGCAAGCCACCTGCCGTACTTCAAACTCAAGCACAGCCGGGTCCTCTCGGTGCTTCCATGGTCGCATGCCTTTGGCCTGGTGCTCGACCTGCTTCCGGCCCTACTCTCCGGTGCCGAGATTATTCGCGACCCAGAAGGTGGGCGCTCGGCATCATCCCTCTTTGATTTACGCGACGCGTGGGGCGCCACCCATCTCTGTGCTGTGCCCCTCACCATTCAGCGCCTGCTCGATCACGACAACGGGCTCTCGTTTCTCATGTCACTTGATGGAGGCATTGTGGGCGGTGCCCCCGTTAGCGCTCCCCTCGCTGAGGCTCTCACCCAGACCTCATTGCGGGTCGGGTATGGCCAAACCGAAGCCAGCCCTGGCATTGCACTGGGCGACCCCGGCGTGTGGGCCCCCAATTACCTTGGCCGCCCCCTTGGCTGTACCGTTCGTATTGACACCCAGGGCCAGCTCCTCTTTCAGGGCAAAAACGCATGCATCGGGCAGTGGACCGCCAACGGCCTCGCGCAGTTGGATCCCGACCGATGGGTTCCCACAGGCGATCGTGCTGAACGCCGCAACAACGGCCTCTATTTTCAGGGACGCACCGACGATGCCTTCAAGCTTATGAACGGACGCATGGTCCATGCTGGCCCCATTGAGGCGCGCCTCAAAGAAGCGTTCGACGGGGCCCACGACGTCTTTGTCTGGACGCCCGACGGTTCTCATCTTGCTGTAGCCCTCTGCTGGGACGACTCTACCGCACATCGCCCTGCAGATGAAGAGGTGTGCCCGCATCTAAAATCGCTCCAAGACCGGCTTCAGACAACCCTTTTCGTGCCTCCAAACGACTGGCCCACCACGTCGAAGGGCGCCGTTGACCGGTCGGCGCTTCAAAGCTACGTATCAGATCGCGTTTCCCCGCACTCGTCTTCCCTCACTTCATGACGCCCTCCTCTCGTTCTCCGCTTGCAATGGGCCCTAACGTCACGCTTCCCGCTGCTGTCGTTGAGCAGTTTGCCCATACGCCTTCGTGGTCAACAGTGCTCACTTCTGCCGCCGAGAGCGCTTGTGCTTCGGCCCGCGATACGCTGAATACACTACAGGACAACGATACCCCCATCTATGGCATCACCACCGGGTTTGGCCCGCTGGTGGATCACGCAAGCGCAGGGACGTCCGCAGCCCGTGCCCGTAGTCTCGTCGACCACCTCTCCGCTGGCACCGGTCCGCTCACGCCCCGCCCCGTGGTGCGCGCCCTCATGATGCTGCGCCTGCACACCCTGGCCCAAGGGCACTCTGGCATTCGCATGCCCGTAATACGAGCGCTACAAGAAGCTATTAACACCAACCTGGTGCCTGCTGTACCATCCATAGGGTCGGTGGGGGCCAGTGGCGATCTCACCCCGCTCGCGTTTGTGGCACGGGCTCTCATGGGCGAAGGGCACTGCCTACGCGCCAACGGGACGCGCATTGACGCCACCGAGGCCCTGGCGCAGGCCGACCTTGCCCCCATCGACCTGGATGCGCGCGATGCGCTCGGGCTCGTCAACGGCACTGCGTTCATGACAGCCTACGCTGCTCTGGCCTGTGCCCGTGCCCGCCGCCTCTGCTCCTATGCCGAAGC
>NZ_JAWOAR010000358.1:0-13250 GCF_046498435.1 Longimonas sp.
ATGCTTCGCTTTATCCCTCTGTTTGTACTCTCGTTGTTGCTCTGCGCTCCGCCCACCTTGCACGCACAGTCTGCCCCCGCTACCGACTGGCTGACCCGCGTACAAGACCGCTACGACCAGTTAGACGGACTGCGTGCGGAGTACGAGCAGGCGGTTACCTCGCCAATGGACGACGACACCACCGAGCGCACCGGTACGCTCTACGCCACGCCCGAGTCGTTTCGCGTAGAAGGCGACGGCCAGACCATTGTGTCGAATCCGACCACGACGTATGTATACAACCAGATGCGCGGGCAGGTCATTGTGTCGGATGCGGAGGCCGACGACGGCGATTGGGCCCGCCCGACCACGCTATTCGCCCAATTTAGCGATTCGTTTACGCTGGAATCCAGCGAGTCGGTGAGCAACGAGCAAGTGCGCCTCACCTTGCAGGCTGCCGACGACGATGCCGAGTACGAAACCCTCGTGCTGTGGGTGCGCGAACGCGACACCGTCATCACGCAACTGGAACTGACCGACTTTAGCGACACGCACATTCGCATCCGTCTGAATGATATCACACTGAACCCAGATTTCGAGGACGACCGGTTCGCCTTCGAGCCTCCCGCTGACGCTGAAGTGGTGGATCTGCGCGACGACGCGTGAGCGGATACCCATTGGTGCTGCTTTTCGTCCTTGCCCAACTGCCCATGACCGCGCAACGCATCCGCACATGGCTCTTCAACGGTGGCAGTCTGGTGCTGGCCGCGGCGCTGCTGTACCTGGCATTTCGGGGGGTTCCGATGCAGGAACTCGCCACCGCTTTTCAGGAGGCCAACTACTGGTGGCTCGTTCCGCTTGTGGTGCTGGTGATTCTGAGCAACGTGATGCGTGTAATTCGGTGGCAGTTGCTGCTACACACGCTGCCCGACCGCGCCTATCGTGAGGGGGCTACGCCGGGGCATGTTGGATTCATGACCGCGTTTGCCTCTACCATGATCGGCTACATGGCAAACTATGTGGCCCCGCGTGCAGGGGAGTTTGCCCGCACCGGGCACCTTGCGCTCAAGCAGCAGCTTCGATTCAGCAGTGTGCTGGGCACGGTGGTCGTAGAGCGCATCCTGGATACCCTGGTGCTGCTGCTGGCGCTGGGTAGCGGACTCTGGTACGTGCGCGACCGGCTGGGCACGCTGGTTGATGAGGCCGCGCTTCGGGTGCCGCCCTGGACCGAAGATGTGGCGTTCTGGAGCGCGGTGGCCATGGGCCTTGCCGCGCTTGGGGCCATGCTGGGGGCATGGTTTCTGCCGCATGTGGCGCGCAGACTGCGAGCGTGGTACCGGCTGGTGGTGCGTCCGGTGCTGCGCCACTTTTGGGATGGGCTCGACACCGTGCGTACCACGGCGCATCCGTGGGCGGTGGTGGGCACAACCGTAGGCATGTGGGGTGGCTATCTGCTCATGGCATACATTCCCTTTCGGATGCTGCACATTGCCGCGCCCTACGGCATTGGACTGGCCGATGCGTGGGCGCTCATGGCTATTGGCGCGCTGGGCCTGCTCGTGCCTGCCCCCGGCGGATTGGGGTCGTTTCACTACATTACGATTGTCGCGCTGGCTACGCTCTACCAGATGCCCGAGGCCCCCGCGGCATCGTACGCGGTGCTTACACATGCGTCGCAACTTATATTTTACACCGGAGCCGGCGCGCTCTGTCTGGCATTTTATGGCACCGGACTCCGCGAACTGCGCGAGGCATCGGCACAGGCTGCCGATGCTGCGGAGTAGAGCACGTGCTAAACCGTGTGGGACCACACATAACATTGCAATAATGAACATTCAACTAATAAATAATATGTAAGCGCTTCCTGTCTATAGAAAGTGGTCACAGCGGTTGCGCGTAAGCTGTGTGTTGCAGACGTTTCACTGTGCATTCACTGCATTCACAGATTACTTTCTATGCTTTAGGACCCGCGCTATGAACTCGAATTGGTATCTCATCGGCTTGATTGCGCTCCTTATGAGCGTATTTCCCGCCGAAACACAGGCCCAGGACACGGGCACCCTCACTGGTCAGGTTGTATCCGCCGACGGCGACGCACTGCCGGGCGTTAACGTACTCATCCCCGCCGAAAACCAGGGCGCGGCGACTGACATGGAGGGCCGATACCGAATTGAGGGACTCTCGCCAGGGTCCTACGAGGTACAAGCGCAGTTTGTAGGCTTTCAGACGGAGACCACTACCGTCACCATCGAAGCAGGTGAGGAGATCGTGCAAGACTTCACGCTGAGCGAAGACCTCGTGCAGATGGACGAGGTCGTGGTCACGGGGCTCGGACAGAGCGTGGAGCGGCGCAAGCTCTCGGCGGATGTCGGCGTGATTTCGGCGAGCGACATCGAAGAGGCCCCGGTATCCTCAATCGACCAACTGCTGCAAGGCCGCGTGCCGGGCTCCTCGATTCGAGCGCAGTCGGCCCAACCCGGGCAGGGCGCGCTCATCAACTTCCGGGGCATCACCAGCGTGTTTGCCAGCCAAACGCCCGTCATCTACATCGATGGCGTGCGGGTAGACAACAACTCGGGCACCAGCCTCAGCTTCGGCGGCGAGTCGACCTCGGCGCTCTCGGACCTGCTTACCAACGACATTGAGCGGGTCGAGATCACCAAAGGCGGTGCCGCGAGCACGCTGTACGGATCTGACGCGGCCAATGGCGTCATCCAGATCTTTACGCGGCAGGGTCAGGAAGGAGAGCCCCGCATCACGTTCCGGACGGAGCAGGGCGCGGATTTCCCGGTCACGAAGTTCTTTCGCGACACCGGCTTCTCCTTTGCCAGTGCCGTCGAAGATCCGGATAGTCCAGACTTTGGGCGCGACAGCTTCATCGCCGACGAGATCCTGAAAACTGGCCATACCCAGAGCTATTATGCAGGGGTATCGGGGGGAAGCGAAGGTATCACATACAACGTGAGTGGCCGCCTTCAGGATGGTACCGGCGTGCAACCCAACAACGAAAATACGCTCTACGCGCTGCGTGGCAATGTGCAATCTGAGTTCGCCGACAACTTCAGCGTCGGGTTTAGCGGCGCCTACACGCGCTCCAACTTCTCGCGTGTGAACAACGGCACCGCTATCGCCGACCCGCTTACAGCATTTGAAGTGGGCGATGCGAAGTTCTTTTCGGGTCAGGGCACACTTGACGAAGCCTTGGAGCTGTTCCTATTGCCTACAATCAAGGAAGGCGTGGACCGGTTCACGTTTGCAACATCGGCCAGCTACACCCCCTCGGATCTGTTTAACACAAGCCTAACGATTGGCCTCGACAGCCGCGTGAGTGAGCAGCGCCGGCGCGATCCGGCCGCAGCAGACCCACTCACCGGGAACACAGACGGCCTGCTTACCCGCTTCAACCGGGACTTCAAGTCTATTACCCTGGAATACCAGGGCACGGTGAGCTATCCGCGCGAAGGAAGTTTCACCTCCGACCTCACATTCGGCGTGCAGGGCTTCCGCGAGGAGATCAGCACCGTGCTTGGGGAAGGAGAAACGCTCATCCCAGGCTCTGAAAGCTTTGGAGAAGCAGGCAGCGTTACCGCCGAGGAAGGTCGCAGCGAGATCTTCAACGGGGGCGTGTTCGCGCGCGAGCAAATTGGCATCGACGACCGCGTGTTCATTAACGCGGGTCTGCGACTCGACGGCAACAGCGCGTTTGGCACTGACATCGGCCTGCAAGCCTATCCGAGCCTGGGGGTCGCGTACACAATCTCGGATGAGGACTTCTGGACGCGCACCTTTGGCTCAGCAATCAACGAGATGAAGCTGCGCGCAGCCTATGGCGAAACGGGTAAGTTTCCGGAGGCCTTTGCCCGTGACTTCTCGTTTCAGTCTACGGCCTTCCGTAGCAATGCCGCTCCGCGGTTCGCCAATCCTGGCAACGACGACTTGAGTGCAGAGCGCACTTCCACATTCGAAGCAGGATTCGAAAGCGCGTTCTTCGACGACCGGTTTGCACTGAATCTGACCGTCTACACCGCACAGACCGAAGATGCCATCTTCGACGTACCCGAACAGCCGGCCACAGGGCTGGGCACCCAGCTTCGCAACATCGGCGAGATCCAAAACCGCGGCATCGAGGTGGATGCCGATGTTACCGTACTCGCCCGCAACAACCTGGAATGGGCGCTGGGCGCTTCCTATGGATACGTAAGGAACGAGATTACAGACATGGGCGGCGAGCCCGACTTCAACCTGAGCACTACCGTCAGCGCACAGCAGCGCATTAGCGAAGGCGAACCCATTGGCGCCTGGCGCGCGGCTACGCCCTTCGACAGCAACGGCGACGGCCTCCCCGATGCGTCGGAGCTCCGGTTTACCGACTCCACACCGTATCCGAACCACACCGGCTCGATCACCTCGCGCTTCACCTTTGGCGAACGCATTAGCGTCTTCGCCCTGGCCGACTGGGCCACCGGCGCCGAGGTGTTCGATTGGGGCAGCCACTGGGCACAGTTTAACGGACTCGTGCGCGCCGAGCGCACCACACAATACGACGAAGGCGGCGAAGAACTGGGCCTCTTCAGCACCGAAGACGACGGCGTGTCGCTGCTTCAAAATGGCGATTACCTGAAGATCCGCGAGATCTCGGCCAGCTATCGTCTGCCCGACTCGGTGCTTAACTCGCTCAACCTGTCCGCGGCTTCCGTGACGCTGGCAGGGCGCAACCTGTTCACATTCTCGCGTCAGGATCTGGTGGATCCCGAACTGGCCGGACTCACAAGTGGGGGCGGACTGCAACTGGGCGGAGCCCAGAGCATCACGCTCTCGCCGCCCCGCCAGGTGCGACTGAGCTTAGAAGTCACGCTCTAACGACAGTTGTCCCGATCCCGCCGGGCGGCATGAGCCGCCCGGTGTCCAGTGCCCACTCTCTTGCGATCTGTATTTGCTGACTATGCCTACTTCTACCCATACCGTAGCCGCTGTCCTGCTCGGGCTCCTCTTGCTGGGGCTTGGCCTAAGTGGATGCGATTTCCTTGACCCAACCGAAGTCGAAAACCCACAAAGTACCGAAGACGACCTCGAAGGCACCCCCGACCTGGTTAACGTATTCTTGCCAGGGCTCGAAGCTCAGTTTGCCCGTGCGCTGGGCAGCACGGTCGTCACCACCGAAATTGCCTCCGACAACTACTCCATCAACGGCACCGGACTTGGTGGTACCGCGATGGACTTCCCCGAGCGCATTACGCCTACTACTGCTGTCATCAACAGTCGCGCCGCCGATGTGGGCAGCTACTGGAACTTGCAGGAACTCCGCGCTCTGGCCGACTACGTGCTCACGGAGATTCTCCCTGAAGATGAAGATGCTTCAGATGCCGATGTAGCCCTGGTGCATTACTATCGCGGCATGGCCTTCCTGATGCAGGCCGAAAATTTTTCAGCGGTGCCCATCGAAGAAGATGACACGCCGCGTCCGGCAGCCGAACTGTATACGCTGGCTGAAGCAGCTTTTCAGGAATCGCGCAGCCTGAACAGTGGCAGTTCTAACATGCTGCGTACAAGTGCTGCTCTCGCCCGACTGCATCGGGGGGTAGGCAATCCACAAGAGGCTTCCGACTATGCACAAGAAGCTGTCGAAATCGACGATGACTTCGTGATTGAGCAGGGATTTGACGAACAAAACTTGGTCAATGCCCCGCACATCTACCTCGTGACGCGCTCAATCAAAGAAATGCAGCCGCTGCCGCGCCTCGACTTCCTGGACCCGAAGTACACGTCCAGAGAAGCTGGCATCGCAGTCGCAAAAGCCGAAGAGATGTACTTAATCCAGGCCGAAGCCGCGCTCGTGGAAGGCAATCCTGACGCCGCACGCGGCTTTCTCTCCGATGCACTTAGCTTTAGCCAAAGCCGTTTGGCCACCGAGTTCGACGATAATGACGCCCGCCTCGACAACAACCTGAACCCGCGTCCACAATCTGTCGGTGTCAAAATTGCGTTTGAGCCGGATGCACCGTTTCAGCAAGGTCTCGTTCTGAACCGGCCTGGTATCATCACAACCCCAACGGTGTCAGCCACATCGATCACAGCGCCTGACATCGACGCGGCCACGGGCGATGAACTGGTGCGCTTGCTCTATCAGATGCGCCAGGAGGTGCTCTTTCTGGAGGGCCGCCGCCTGCACGACCTGGGGCTGCGCCTGCCCATGATGCTGCCCGAACTGGAGCAGAACCCGACCATTGCGGCAGGCGATCTGGGCACGGAAACCATCATTCCGGCGTATATCCCGCCCGCCAACGAGATGGATCTGTACACGCCGGTCGAGATCTACGAGGAGCAGGAGGACGAAGACGGCAACGACATTCTCGTGCTCGTCGAAGACGAAATCACGATGCTGCACGACATGAACCGCATTCTCGCCGAAGAGCGCGGCCTCGTCATGCAGAACCCGCGCCTGCCGTGATGAACCCCGGTGCGGCCCCGTCGCTCAACCTCCAGCGCCCGTTTCTACACCGAAGCGGGCGCTTTTTTGTGACGCAGTCATCCCGATGCCGACAGCCGTCGGCAGAGGGATCTCTTTTTTCTTGGATAGATACGCAGGCAGGGCACCCTCTCCTACGCATCCCCCTACCCCCGCTGTGCGTAGCCAACTGCACAAGCTGCATCGTTCCGTGAAAGCTGCCGCCTGCTCCCATGCTACGTCGCACCCCCAACGAACTGCACCCCGTCATCCCCTTTCCGGATGATACACCGCCTCCCGTCGTTGACCTCACCGAAACGTACGACCGCGCCCAGCTGCGAGCTATGACGTGGGCCATCGGACGCTACAATGAGGTGCGCACGCAGGCCATGTACAGCGCCCCGCAGTACGATGCCGAGCGCCGCGTGCACATGGGCATCGACATCTGGGCGCCCGCTGGTACGCCGGTGCATGCCTGCGCCAAGGGCATGATTGCCGACTGCGCGTATCACGACGAGCCCGGCAACTATGGAGGCACGGTCATCACCCGCCACGACACCCTGGCCGATGCGCCGCTCTGGATCTTGCACGGCCACCTCTCGCGCCAGAGCGCTGTGCAGCACACGCCGGGCGACGCTATTAGAGCCGGTTCGGTTATTGGCTGGCTTGGCGACACGTACGAAAACGGTGGGTGGGTGCCGCACCTGCACATCCAACTGGCGTGGCACGCCCCCGAACAGGCCGACTACCCCGGCGTGGTGCGCCTTGATGAGCGCGCCGCGGCTGTGCAGCGCTACCCGGACCCGCGCCGGGTGCTGGGTCCGCTATATTAATTTCCGGGCCTGCCGCAATAAATTACCCGGATCCGGGAAAACCTTCCCTAAATCTGCACGTTCGCATAGGCGCCTGCATAGATGTGTCTTTTTTCCTGTAACATGCATCTGCTTCCGGTTACGCACTAACTCCCATGATTCGACTCAATGATGACGGCACCACCGTTACGCTCGATTTGCATGGACTTACAGTAGACGAGGCCCTGGCCGTGACCCGACGCACGCTCGACTTGGCCGAATCGCGCGGCCGAGCGACCCTCAAAGTCATTCATGGACACTCGACCTCGGGGGTTCCGGGGCGGCAGACCATCAAAACGGCGCTCTACGACGCACTCGATCATGGATTCTTACAGCGCTACCAGACCAACCATCACCGAATGCAGGGCACGCTCATTCTATCGCTGGGCCTTGGGCAAACGGCCCAAGCTGCCCGCATCCGCTCAACCGACGTGTGGCCGCCCTGACCGGTGCACTCCTCAATGTGCAAAGCACTTGCTCTTCGGAGCCCCGCGTTACGGACCGCTTTTTGCGATCTTGCTTTTGCGCCCTCATGCCGACAATGCCAGTGGGAAGGTCCTCATTGTGTTCGTGCCCCGCGACGTGTTACCTTGAACGTACGCACGGCGCGCGTTTTTTCTATGGAGTATAGCCAGTTCGTCCTATGTTTTCCCGATTCCGATCTTTCTTCTGGATGGACCGCCCGGAGCCCCAGGCCCGCCTGCTCCCATGGAGCGGCGCACTCACAGCACTGCTTGTGGTCGTGCTGGTAGGTACCGGCCACTGGAACGCCCTTGCCCATCAGATGGCGCACCAGGTCCTTGAGCGCGTGCCGCTGCTCCGCAGTGTCAACGCCGCGCCCGATACAACCACGCAAGTGATGCATACAGCCGCATTTACCGTGGGCAACCATCCGAATCACCCCGATGCACGCTACCCGTCGTACCTGGTCCCCAGCGTGTTTGCCGAAGAGCAGAGCGGCGCCCTGGATGAGTTCCACCGCATTTTAGATCTCTACACAAAGCGCCAAAGCGTAGACGACAACTTTACCATTCGCGTGTTCGACAGCGAGACGTACGAACTACTCGGCGTGTACAGCGTCGATCATCTGCGCGAGCAGTGGCAGGCCGGCGCCGACATGGACTGGCAGCAGGTGGATGCGGAACGCCGGCGCCTTACCCGGCGCATGGTAGACCACCATGCCGACCAGGGCCACCCGCGCGAGGATATTGCTGTGCGGTGGGGCCGCGCCAACCAGATCCAGGAAGCCTATGAGCGCGATCTGTCATTTGCCGAATACGAAATCCGCCTGGCCCAGTATCTGGATATGAGCTTGCTGCCCACCATGCTGGGGGTGGTAGAAACCTTTAACCAGGACGACCTGGTCTCTACAGCCGGCGCACGGAGCCGCTACCAGATGATGCCCTATATTCTGGAGGACTTCAACGTGAACGCGTACACGCTGTCCACCTCAAATGGCCAGCGCATCCAGGTTCGCGAGGATAAGCATCCGCTCATTACCATGGAGCCAGCCTTCACGCTCATGCGCGGCTACATCAACGCGGTGGGTCATGAACTACCTGGGCTGTCGGCCTACCACACCGGTCCGCGCAATATCTTTCATGTCTACCGGTCGTACCTTATGAACGAAGGCCAGTCGCTGAACCACACAACCAGCGTGGTCGATGCGTTTGTCTGGGGCCTCACCGATGGCTTCGACACGGTCAGCGAATCCTCGACCTTTAAGACGCGCTCTCGGGGCTACATACCTGCCGTAATGGGCGCTATGCGGGCGTACAGTTCCAACATTATCGACCCGTCGTATACGCAGCGGGCCGCTCGCGTTCAACTGGCTTCGGGCACCCGCGTTACCCTTCGCGACCTGCTGGGCGAGCTGGCCGATGAGCGCCTCAGCTGGGGCCCCGACACCTACGCCATGTCGATGTATGAGCGGTTTCGGCATCTGAACCCGCATATCGACCTGCCCTCCTCCGAAGGCAATGGCATCCCCAATGGCGGCAATATCGTGCTCTCGGATCGTGCCGAGGGCGCCCCCGTCCGCTTCTTTATTCCGCTGGGCGGCCCCGACCTCTTGCATGGCAGCCGCCGCGTACAGTTGGATACGGACGCTACGTTTCGCTTCGACGAGAATACCTACACCCGTCCGCGCAACGGCACCCGCACCGCTGCCGACGAGGCGTACGACCGGCTGGTAACACGCATTGGACAGTTTGGCTTTACCGAGGACAACCGGCGCCAGCTGCGGCGCTTGCATGAGACGTTTAAGACGCTCGCGGAGGACAATCCGTCACACTATCGCCTGACGCAGTTGCGCATCATTGAGACGCATCGCCAGGTGTGGGGAACATCGTACTGGCGCGAGATGGCGCGCACTGCCACCGCTGCAACGCGCATGGCCCGCATCACCCCGCAAGATCCCCAGGCAATCGACACCGAACAACCCCTGCCCACAACGCTGCGTTCGGTGCCCGCGCCCTAACCCATCGCAGGCAGCACCGCCTCAAAGAGAGCCGGGGGGATACAAGCGATGCCCACAGGGATCGGGACGCTCCTCACTATTACAGGCTTCGACAGAAGATGTCTGGGGAGCAGTCCACGGCTTCTGCCATTGCATATCGTGCACGCTTGAAACGGCATACTTGGGGATGCGCAGGCCATGTTGTATATTGGAAAGCGTTTCGCATCCCTCTACGAATCGCACTGATTCTATGCCACTTATCAACGAAACGAAAACGGCGGTTATCCGCACGATCACATTGAACCGGCCCGACAAGCGCAATGCGCTGAACGGCCCCCTGGTCGAGGCGCTCCACGACGCGCTGCGTGCCGATGCCGATGACGCGTCAACCCGCGTGGTGGTGCTTACCGGAGCAGGGTCCACCTTCTCCTCAGGTGCCGATTTGGAAGCGCTTCGGCAGATGCGTACCGCAGGACCGATGCAGAACCGTGCCGACTCGGAGCAGCTGGCAGCGCTCTTCAACGCCATATACACGCATCCCAAGCCCGTCATTGCCAGCGTGAACGGCCACGCTATCGCTGGGGGCTGCGGACTCGCCTCGGTATGCGATTTTGCTGTCGCTGTTGAATCTGCCAAGATGGGGTTCACTGAAGTGCGCATTGGATTTGTACCCGCAATCGTGGCCGTGTACGTGCGCCGTAAGCTGGGCGAGACGGCTCTGCGCGACCTCATGCTCCGCGGACGGCTGATCGACGCCGCAGAGGCCGCAGCGCTTGGCCTCATCCACCAGGCGGTGCCAGAATCGGAGCTCGACGATGCGGTGCAGGCTCTTGCGCACGACATCAGCCGCAATACCAGTGCTTCAGCGGTTGCCCTTACGAAGCAACTCCTGGCCGATGTGCCGGGCATGGGCTATCGCGAGGCGCTCGACCACGCGGTGCAACTGAACGCCTTCGCCCGTGGCACCGACGACTGCCAGGCGGGCATCCAGGCGTTCCTCGACAAAACCGAAATGCCGTGGACACAGACCGTTGACGCAGACGTGTCTGATGAGGAATAAAGCACAGCCTGACAAGACAGAGCGCCGTGCTCCTGTGTAGAGGCGCTCTCTGGACATACTGGCATCCGCTTCGTATTGCCGTTTGTATTGCCGTTTTGTAATACTTGTGCAACAGCATCGATTCTTTCCACCTTTCCGCGGAAGATGCTGTTGTACGACGTACCTCGTTCATCCACCCCGATCATCAATCACGACGACACATCATGGGCAAGAACGTTGCAGAAAAGCTCATCGCGAGCCACCTGGAAGGGGGCACGATGCAGCCTGGCGAAGAGATCGAACTCAAAATGGACCAGACCCTAACCCAAGACGCTACCGGCACGATGGTCATGCTGGAGTTTGAGGCGATGGGTATTCCACGCGTACAAACCGAAGTCTCGGCGCAGTACGTTGACCACAACCTGATTCAGTCGGACTACAAAAACCCCGACGACCACCTGTTCTTGCGCAGCGCCTGCAAGAAGTTTGGCGTGCACTACAGCCGCCCCGGCAACGGCGTAAGCCACCCGGTGCACCAGGAGCGCTTCGGCAAGCCGGGCAAAACGCTCATCGGATCCGACAGCCACACGCCCGCAGCGGGAGCCATTGGCATGCTCGCCATCGGCGCGGGCGGACTCGACGTGGCCATGGCTATGGCCGGAAAGCCGTACACAATCAACATGCCCGAAGTGTGGGGCGTGAAGCTGACGGGCGAACTGCCCGACTGGGTAAGCGCCAAAGACGTGATTCTGGAGATGCTGCATCGCCACGATGTGGACGGCGGTGTGAATCGCATCATTGAATACTACGGGCCGGGGCTCGACAGCCTCAGCTGCATGGACCGCCACGTCATTGCCAACATGGGCACGGAGTTGGGCGCCACCAGCACGGTCTTCCCGTCGGATGATGAGGTGAAGCGCTTCCTGCGCTCGCAAAACCGCGAAGACGACTGGAGCGAGCTGAAGGCCGACGAAGACGCTACGTACGACGTGCACGAGCACATCGAACTGTCGGAACTCGTGCCGATGATCGCCAAGCCGAGTAGCCCGGGTAACGTAGTCCCAGTGCGCGAGGTGGAAGGGCAGGAGATTTACCAGACGTATGTCGGCTCCTCGGCCAACCCCGGCTTCCGCGACTTCGCCTCTGCCGCCGAAATTGTCGATGGCAAGCAGGTGCACGACCGCGTCTCGTTCGACGTGAACCCCACGTCGCGTCAGATTCTGGAGAACCTGATGAACAGCGGCCACTTGCAGATGCTGACCCGCGCCGGCGCCCGTATTCACCAGGCCGGATGCAACGGCTGCATCGGCATGGGCCAGGCCCCTGCGACCGGACAGATTTCGCTGCGCACGGTGCCGCGCAACTTCCCGGGCCGCTCGGGCACGAAGGAAGACGCGGTCTACCTCGTCAGCCCCGAAACGGCTGCCGCCTCCGCGCTCACGGGCAAGATTACCGACCCGCGCGACCTGGAGGACATCTACGGCATGACCTATCCGGATGCCAAGGAGCCCGAAGACATCATCGTAAACACCGACCAGCTTGTGGCACCGCCCCCTGAAGAGGAGGCCAAGCACCTGGAGTTGGAGAAAGGACCCAACGTGGTGTCGCTCCCTGAATTCGAGCCGCTGCCCAACGCCATGGAGGTGCCGGTGCTTCTGAAGATGGGTGACGACATCTCAACCGATGAGATTATGCCCGCCGGTTCGCGCATCCTGCCGTTCCGCTCCAACATCCCGAAGATTTCGGAGTTTGTGTTTGAGCAGGTCGACGAGCAGTTCTTTGAGCGCAGCCAAGAGGTCAAGGACACGGGCCACGCTATCGTAGCAGGCACCAACTACGGCCAGGGCTCCAGCCGCGAGCACGCCGCCATTGCGCCCCGCTGGCTCGGCACACGCGTCAAGATCGTGAAGAGCTTTGCGCGCATCCACCGCCAGAACCTGGCCAACTTCGGTATTCTGCCGCTCCTGTTCCAAGACGATGCAGACTACGACAGCATCGAGCAGGGCGACACGCTGAAGCTGACTGGGCTGCGCGAGGCCGTGCAGAAAGGAAACGAGGTTGAGGTCGAGAACGTGACGAAGGGCGAAACCTACGTCGCCGAGCACGACCTCTCATCGCGCGAGATCGACATGGTGCTCGAAGGCAGCCAGATCGGGGTCGTCAAGAAAGAGTTTACTGCTGCGTAAGCGCACCTGACATCGCTTCACAATCCGACAAACACAGGCCTCGCCTCGGACTCAATCCGAGGTGGGGCTTTTTCGATTGGTGTAGGACGAGCAGACTTCTGCTCGCTCCCTCCTTCAAACCAACCCCCAAACTGCCTCTTGACCTCGTGTAGGTGTGGACGGACGAATGGGACGTACGAGAAGAGACGTTGTACACGTCCATCCCTTCATACGTCCATCCCTTCATACGTCCATCCCTTCATACGTCCATCCCTTCATACGTCCATCCCTCCACACGTCCATCCCTCCACAC
>NZ_JAWOAR010000096.1:0-4529 GCF_046498435.1 Longimonas sp.
CGGGCTAAGGGGTCCATAGCCGGGGACCGCTTGCGTCCCCGGCGATCTTTGGAACGAATGCTATCGGCGCTGCACGTGTCCCAGGCTATAAGCCGCTAAACAGATACGGACCGTCGGTGCCAGGTCCTGTGATTAATCTCACCACCTCACAAAGCCCCCCACTCTGGTCATCCTGAACTTGATTCAGGAACCCGCGGTCCCGTGCGAATCTGGCAAAGGCAGGCCGAAAGCATGTGAGAGACGAACTCTAAGCGGGGATTGTTCATTACAGCACTGCTCTACTTACGCTGCTTGTTTGACGAACACTGACTCCCTATGAAATTTTTTATTGACACGGCCAACCTCGACCAGATCCGTGAGGCGAATGACCTGGGCGTGCTCGACGGTGTAACCACCAACCCCTCGCTCGTCAAGAAAGAGGGCAACATCGACTTTCACGAGCGCGTGCAGGAGATCTGCGACATCGTGGACGGCGACGTGTCGGCAGAGGTGACGGCAACCGATTTCAACGGCATTATGACGGAGGCCCACGAGCTGGCGCAGCTCCACGAGAATGTGGTCGTGAAGGTGCCGCTCATCCGCGAGGGCATCAAGGCGATTCGGGCGCTCTCGGACGAGGGCATTCCCACCAACTGTACGCTCTGCTTTTCGCCGATGCAGGCGCTGCTGGCGGCCAAGGCGGGCGCCACGTACATCAGTCCGTTCATTGGGCGCATCGACGACATCTCCTCGAACGGGATGCAGCTGATTGAGGAGATCGTGCAGATCTATGCCAACTACGGCCTCGAGACCGAAGTTCTGGCCGCCTCGATTCGCCACCCCATGCATGTGAAAGAAGCGGCGCTGGCCGGGGCCGACGTGGCCACGATTCCGTTTGGCACCATCCAGAAGCTGCTGGAGCACCCGCTGACCGACCGTGGCCTGCAGCGCTTCCTGGACGACTGGAATGCCTATCAGGACGAACTTGCCGAGGCGGTGTAAGACCTCGCGTTGCTGTGGAGCGCGCGCTCTGCTGCCCTGGGGCGAATCCGGGGCGGTAGCGCGGCCTGCGTGCTGTTTATTTGTTGAACCGGACCTTCCCGTTTGTTTATGGAATTTGTTGCTCTTGGCGATACCGACGACATCGCCGCCAGTTGTCACTACCTGGGCCTGAATGGCACGGGCCTGTTGTTGGATGCGGGGGTCGATCCACGCAAAGACGGCGCGGCCTCGCTCCCCCGCTTCGATCTCATCCACAATGCCGACGATCGCTTCGTAGATCACGCCTTCGTGACGCACGCGCATCACGATCACATGGGCGGGGTGCCGGTGCTCTACCGCGAGTTTCCGCACATCATCACGCACATGACGGATGCGACGAAGCGGCTGCTGGAGTTCTTGCTCCCGGCCTCGGCCCGATTGCAGGCCCGCCGCGTGCGCGAGGGCAGCACCCAGGCCGATCCGCTTTTTACGGAGGCCGAGGTCGAGCCGCTCAGCGACCTGTACCTAACGCATCCCCTACAGAAGCCGTTTAAGGTGACGGGTTTGGGCGGCAAGTCGGAAGTCACCGCTCAGTTCTACACCGCCGGGCACATCCTGGGCGGCGTGGGCGTGGAGCTAACCGTGGGCGAGGGCGACGACGCCCCGCGCATCTTCTACACGAGCGATACCAAGCTCACCAACCAGTCGATTCTGCCGGGGGCGAACTACCCCGACAGCACCGACGTGCTCATCCTGGAATCGACCGCAGGCAACGATCCCGAGGCGGCCGCAACGAGCCGCGAGAAGGAGCTCGCCAAGTTCACCGAGGCGCTGCAAACCACGCTCGAACGCGGCGGCACGGCGCTCATCCCCGTCTTTGTGATGGGCCGTGCCCAGGAAACGCTGGCCGTGCTCGACCGCCTGAAGCGCGAGGGCAAGATTGATGACGAGGTGCCCATCTACACCGCCGGGTCGATGCGCGCCATTGCGGATCTCTATGATCAGACGCGCACCAGCACACCCCGCGTGGACTCGGACTTCCGCGTTTTTGGCGTGGACCAGAAGCGCCTGCCGCGTGGCGAAAAGCGCACCGCCGAAGCGCTCGACGGACCCGCGATCCACGTGCTCAGCAGCGGCATGATGTTCGAGCCCACGCTGTCGAACCGCATCGGACGCCGCCTGATCGAAGACCCCGACAACGCGATTCTGATGGTGGGCTACTCGAAAGAAGGCTCGCCCTCGGCGCGTCTGCTGGAGGCCGCGGAGAGCGGCAACGGCACCGAGGTCGTGCTCAACCCCGAGCAGGGTCCGCAGCCCGTGCGCTGCCTGGTCGACGACTTCCGCTTCTCCGGACACAGCAACCGCGACGAGCTGCTGGAGGTGGTTCGGCGCCTCCATCCGAGCGAAGTGGTGCTCGTCCACGGCGAACCCGACGCCCGCACCTGGATGGCCGAGCACATCGCCGAGATCGACGCCACGATCACGGTGCACCAGCCCGAAGGCGGCGTGCCTATTGAACTGGGTGTGTAGGGCGGATTGCTCCCCCTTGAAAACTGTCATTTTGGGCGGAGTCGAAAAACCTCCTTCCGCCTTGCTGGATGCCTCACCATAGTGTTCCCCTTGCCGCCCCGGTTGGCTCTGTGCTGACCGGGGCTTTTTGTTTGGGGAGATGGCGCCCTTCTGCTCTCGTGCGAGCGAGATTGCGGGTTGCATGTGCAAGATGTCGTGGGTATGCTTTGCATGCGCGTTTGGCATCCGCTTTTCAGCATGATCGGATTGGCACTGGGTAGCGGGTGACGCCACACGCATGCTAGGCCCCACGTGTTGACATAGTACCGGACGGGTTTTGCGTATCGAATTGATTTGTCAGTGCGTTTCCCGGAATTATGGATGCCTGCTATGTCACGTGTGTTGATGTAAGTATAGGTTATGTGGCTCTGTGTTTTTCCTCTTCGTCTGACCCGTTCTATGTAGCATGAAGCTTCCACGCCGGGATCACGCTTTCATCCCTGAACGGAAGCTCACGTCCTACCTGCTATCGCTATCGCATCCGGTCGGTCGGGGGAAGGCGCGCTTCTTTCGTCGGCTTGGCTTCGACCTGTCCAACACCGACATCCTGAGGGATGGACTTCTCACCCTCGCCCGCCAGTCAAACGTGGTCCGAGCCGAGCAAACGGACTACGGCACAAAGTACATGGTGGATGGTTTGCTCTCTACGCCTCGCGGAGACGAGGTGCCCGTACGCACGGTGTGGATTATCGAAGAGTCAGACCGGGATGTGCCACGGTTTGTCACGGCGTATCCGGCGTAGTAACACTATCTCAGGTGCCAACCGATCACTGATTTTCTCTGCGAACCGAACCCGAGACCCATGGTGATAGAAGAGCTAAACACGGTCGTTCTGCTGCGCGACGCAGATGAACACGGCTTGGAGCGTGGCGACATCGGCGCCGTCGTGCATCGGTACTCAGGCGAACGGGAAATGTACGAGGTTGAGTTTGTAACGGGCGAAGGCGAGACGGTCGCGGTTCTCACGTTGCATCGTGACGAGGTTCGGCCGATGGATCGGCGCGAGATTCTGCATGTGCGAGAGATTGCGGCGTAGCGCGTGCTGCTGTTCCAGAAGGGCCGCATAACTCTACGCTGTTGCGGACAAAGGGCACAGGGGGAGCTCGGTGGGCCCGAACAGGTGGCGCTTCTGGTGCCTGCTTGATAGGTTACCAGTGCCTTCGCAGCAGAACTTCACCGTGGTACAGAGACCGTTTGTGAACCCGTAACTGCTCTGGGTCGTACGTTTTATAGCACATTTCCAACTTGAGTGAAGCCACTTATGTCGCAAGTGACCACGAAAGCAAAGATTGTCCGCGCTGTTGAGGAACTGCCGGAGGATGCTACGATCGAGGACGCCATCGAGCGTCTCGTTTTCTTGCACAAGATTGAAGTTGGCCTAAAGCAAGTCGAGGAAGGAAAGACGGTACCGCTCGCCGAGGTGGAAGCGCGGCTGAAGCGTCGTCGCTCTAAGGAGAACCAATAGCAAATCCGCATGGCCCGTGTCCGTCTCACTGAGCAGGCCCAAAACGAACTTGATGCCATCATCGAATACTACGAGCGTGTCGGTGCGTCGGACTTCGCCGAGGTTTTCGAGGAGAAGGTAATTGAGAAAATCCGTCCTCTTGAGCAGCCCCCGCGAATGGGGCGCATCGTTCCGGAGATCAGCGATGAAGCAATCCGTGAAGTTCTATATCGAAATTGTCGGATCGTCTACGTGGTAGGTCGGGACGACGAGGAAGTGGACGTGCTGACCATCTTCCATTCGTCTCAGCAATTCGGTGCTCTGGGCTCGGACGACGAATGAAGCACCGTATAATACCATCTGCGCAGAATTGTCATGCAGATATTTAACAACTGACCTGTTCACGTTTTCACGGTACCCGACGCAAAATGACGGGCTCCTGAACAAACACATGGAGCCGCCTTCCCGAAGGATGGATCCCGGATCAGCGATGCCAGGGGCACCTTGTCCGGGATGACACATTGGTACGTAGTGCTGAACGTTGTGTTATACGCAA
>NZ_JAWOAR010000186.1:0-6268 GCF_046498435.1 Longimonas sp.
CTGTGCCCGTCTGTCGAAAGGTGCGCGTAAGAAGAGAAGTCGCCGCACTGTAGTGCAGTCCGGCCATGGCACCCAGCGCAACAGTTCCTACAAAGAACAGCGCATAGTGTGGGGCCAAAGCCAGCAGCAAGCTGGTGAAGGCTGTGCCCCCAACGGCCAGCAGCACAACCCTGCGCTCGCCCCACCGGTCGCCCAGCAAGCCGCTGGGAAACTGCGAGAGCGCGTAGGCCAGCCACATGCCCGTAAGCGCCGCCCCAATGGCTCCGTTCGACACGCCAAACTCTGCACTCACCGCGGGCACGACCGGGCTTATGGCAAGTCGGGCAGCCATTGTTGCAAAGAATGCCAGGGTACAGGCCGCCAAGACGACCCCGTTGTACGACCACAGATTCAAAACGCAGATAGATGTTTTGGGAGACGGTAGCAACTATCGTGCGATACGACAGGCCCTGTTGTCCGGTCCTATGGTGCGCAACGCCCATGCAACATTGCCCCCCTCTCCATCAGATCCTTGCGCGCCCTACGCCCATGGTTCAAACAAGGGGCCGTGCTTAAACAGGCGTAGCAATAGATTCCCACTTTCCCACAAAGCCATGGTGTGATTTGGAAGAGCTTCTTGTTACGTTACGGGACCTGCTACAGTACACGACTGTCGTAATCGACTGGATTTTCCTTAGACCGGAGGAGTCCAGCAAACGGTTTTAACAAGGGCGTTACGCCTCTGCGTAGCAAAATCACGAAGCCATAATGAACAATGTCCGAACAACAGATCTATGAGCAACGCTTCCACATGCAATTGCTTTTACATACGCCGTCGATATTTTTGTAAGTAGTACATCGTGTAGTACATCGTGATGTCGAGCAGAACGTCGGCATGAAGTCGCACGGAATGTCCGTGCAATGCGCCCCCTTCCTGCCGTACGGCCCCATGTAGACTCATCCGGTCTGAAATATGGAAGCGCCACAGCCTAAGCTGTTGATTTACATGACTGACTTCTATGCATGAGTGATCTTTATGCTTAGACACCTGGCGGATGCACAATAACATGATAAACTGCCGCGTCACCTTCGAATAGTAACTTGGCTTGTTGGCGGCGGCAAACATCTTCTGTAAACAAACGTGGTAACGAGAGTCCTTTGAATCCAAATACCTGTAGGGCAATGAATAGCGGTAGCCCCACCAACGGTACTGCCTCGGCGCGTACCACCCTCAAAAAACCAGCTCCAACGCAGCGCGAGGAGCTTGTCCAGGCGCTGGCCTCTGGCACACTCTCGCTCCACAAACTCCCCGATGACCTTTCTGCTCGCGAAGCAGCGTCCATCCGGCGCGAGGCGCTTGAGCAGGCCGCTGGCACGAAAACGAAGGGCCTTGACCACTATTCGTTTGACCCCGAGGTGGTATCGACGCGCAACTGTGAGAACCTGATTGGTGTGGCCCAGGTGCCCATGGGCGCGGTGGGTCCGGTACCGGTACGCGGCGAGTATATCGATGACGACCGCTACGTGCCGCTGGCCACCACCGAGGGCGCCCTCATCGCCAGTGTGAACCGCGGCTGCGCTACCCTGCGAGCCGCCGACGGGGCCATTGTGCATGTGGAAGACGTGGGCATGACGCGCGCGCCTGTGTTCCGCACATCGGGCATCCGCGAGTCAACGGCCTTTACCGACTGGGTCGAAGATAATGAGGAGGAGATCCGCACACAGGTTGAGGCCACCAGCCGCTACCTCAAGCTGAAGGACATCCGCCCGTTCTCCCTGGGCTCGACCGTGTTTCTGCGCTTTCGCTTCTCGACCGGCGACGCTATGGGCATGAACATGGCCACGCTCGCCTGCAACCAGGTCATCCAAGACCTCATTGTCCCCGAAACGGGCGTCGAGTTTGTCTCGCTTTCGGGCAACTACTGCGTCGACAAAAAGCCGTCGGCGGTCAACGTGCAGGAAGGGCGCGGTAAGCGCATTTTTGCGGAGGTGGAGCTTAGCGAAGAGGTGCTGAAACGCTACCTGAAGACGAATGCCGAGGACCTCACCGAGGTGCAGTATCGCAAGAACATGCTCGGCTCCACCGCCGCGGGCTCGATGGGCATGAATGCGCACTACGCCAACATGGTGGCCGCCTTCTTCGTAGCCACCGGCCAAGACATTGCGCAGGTTGTCGAGGGGGCACTGGGCACCACCTGCATCGAGAAACGGGGAGACGGCGGCGTGTACATCTCGATCTTCATGCCAGACGTACCGCTCGGCGCCATTGGGGGCGGCACCACGCTCCAAACGCAGTCCGACGCACTCTCGCTAATGGGCGTGGCGCTCGATCCCGACGAGCCTGGCGCAGCCGCCATGCAGGTCGCCGAACTCCTGGGCGCCACCGTCCTCGCAGGCGAACTCTCGCTCATGGGCGCCCTCAGCTCGCACCACCTGGCTCGGGCACACAACGACCTGGGCCGGCCCACACCACCATCGAATGGCCACGCAGCATAGTAACACCGCCGCCCCGTCGCTCTTCTGGATGCGCCTTTATGCACGAAACGACCGTACGCGCCCCGGCCAAGTTAATCCTGATGGGTGAGCATGCGGTCGTATATCAGCGGCCCGCGCTGGTCGCCTCGCTTGGGCTGTGGATGCATGCAACCATTACCCCACGCTCTACCTCTGGCGTTACGCTGCACATCACCAACTGGAACCACACCGAAACCACCGATTGGTCTACGGTTCGGGCGTATGCCGATGAAGTCCGCGACCGGTGGCACAGCTACGCCGCGCACCCTTCGGCTAAGACTTTTGCTCAACTCCGCAGCACCGACCCAACACACCTCATCAAAGTAGCGCTGGGGGAAGCTGCTCGCGCGGCAGACGTTGAGCCGCAGCCGCTTGCACTGCGCGTGCAGTCCGATCAGCCTGTGGGGGCTGGATTCGGAAGCTCGGCTGCCCTCGGTGTAGCAGTAGCTCGCGCCTACCTTGAAGCTCACAGCGCCCCCTTTACGCACGACCTGCTCTTCGATATCGCTCTCGACATTGAGCGGCGCCAGCACGGCACGCCCTCGGGCGTAGACCCCGCCACTATCCTGCGCGGAGGCCTCTTGTGGGCCGAGTCCGAAAACGATGCGCTGCACTGGCACTCGGTGAAGGCCCGCGCCCCAGTACTCTCCGATATTCGCATCTTTCACACGGGCGCCCCGAACGAATCCACCGGTGCGGTGGTCGATGCCGTACGCACCCGCCGTGCCGACGACCCCGATGCGTTCGAATCCATCATCGACCGCATCGAAGACGCCACCCGTGCGCTCCGCGACCTGCTCTCGGCCCCCGACGTGTCCCCTTCGGCGCTGGTCGACCTGCTGCAAGAGGGCGAGGCCTGCCTCGAAGCGCTCGGCGTAGTGCCGCCAGCTATCCGCCACCACATCCGCCAGATTGAAGCACACGGCGGGGCCGCCAAAATATCGGGCGCAGGAGCCCTCACCGATCCGCACGCAGGCTCGCTCATCGCTTACCACCCCAACCCAAATACCGACCTTTGGGACAGCCTGTCTTCGTTCTCTTCGTTTAACGCGCCCCTCTGCGTTAAAGGGGCGCATCCTCTTCAATCTGCACATGTGCATGGCTAAAGCAACCGTCGAAGCTCCCTCCAACATTGCCTTTGTAAAGTACTGGGGCGTCGAAGACCTCGATCGCGCTATTCCACGCGCGCCTTCGCTCTCCATGACGCTGCGCCGCTGTGCCTCGCGCACCACCGTCGCGTTCACCCCCGATTCCAGCGACGGCGACACGGTGCTCATGGCCGATGCCGAGGGCTCGCTGCATCCCGCCAACGACGGCTTCGCCCAGCCTGTCATGAAGCACCTGAATCGCCTGCGCGCCTGGGCCGAACGCTCCGGCTCCTTCCGCGTCGCCACGCAGAACAGCTTCCCTGCTGCCGCCGGACTCGGCTCCTCGGCTTCGGGCTTTGCTGCGCTCACGCTGGCGGCGCTCCGTGCACTCGACACCTGGCCCGATGCCGCCACGCGCTCAGCGCTCGCCCGCCAGAGCGGCTCCGGCTCAGCCGCCCGCTCGGTACTGGGCGGATACGTTGCCTGGCCCCACGGCGACAACCATGCTGCCGAACCTATTGCCCCGCCCACGCACTGGGACCTGCGCGATGTCATCGCGGTCGTCGAAACCGAGCCCAAACCGGTCTCCTCGCGTCAGGGGCATCAACGCGCGCCCAGCAGCCCATTCTATGAACAGCGCCTTTCGCATCTGCCCGAGCGTATGCAGATCGCCCGCACCAGCATCGAGGCCCGCGACTTCGACCGCCTGGGCCCGCTCATCGAAACCGAAGGCATCGAGCTCCACCTGATTACCATGTCGTCAGAGCCACCCATCTTTTACTGGAAACCCGCCACGCTCAAGGTGCTGGAGGTCGTGCGCGCCATGCGATCCGACGGACTCGCCGCCTACGCCACCATGGATGCGGGGGCCAACGTGCACGTCATCTGCCCGCCTCAGGACGAACCCGAAGTTGCGGCCCGTCTGAATGCGATGAACGACGTCCACATGGTCATTCGCGACGGCATCGGGCCCGGCCCCACCACTAAGGTTGAAGATCTGTTTTAGCACTGTTTTAGCACTGTTTTTTTAGGGGTTTTTAGGGGGAAGCAGAGCCCACCGCCTCCCCCTGTACCTTGATGCAATTTGCCAGCCTCCTGCCCTGCCGCAGCGGGCCTCGCATGTGAACGGCCCGCGCTCGTCTCATTTGCTTTTGCCAGTTTGCCACGCGCCATGCCCCCAATGACCTTCGTAAAGTGGGGCGGCAGCCTCATCACCGACAAAATAGGACGCTTTTCGGTGCGCACCGCCGTGCTCAAACGGCTGGCTCGTGAAGTGGCTCGCGCATGGCCCGCGTACCAGGGGCGCCTGCTCATCGGCCACGGCAGCGGGTCATTTGGACACGTGGCTGCCCACGACGTCGGCCTCGACCGCCACGATACGCCCCCTGCCGCCGCGCTAAGCCGCGTGCAAGACGCAGTCGCAACGCTACATCGGCACGTCGTACAGGCGTTGCGCGAGGCCGATCTGCCCGTATTCTCGTGGGCGCCTTCCAGCGCATTCGTCACCACACACGGCACACCCGCAGCCTGCTCAGCGGCGCCGGTGCAGCACGCCCTATCGGCAGGAGCCCTCCCCGTAACCTACGGCGACATCACGCTCGACACCGCCGATGGACTCGCCATCTGCTCCACCGAAACGGTCTTTCGTACGCTCGTGGATGCGTTATCCGGCACTCCGCGCGCGCCCGAGCGGGTGCTCTGGTGCGGCAACACCAACGGCGTCTACGACGACAGCGGCACCCCCATCGACATGCTCACCATCCGCGAAGCCCGTGCCATGATCAACGTGGTGGATGCCCCCGACGGCACCGACGTGACCGGAGGCATGGCCCATCGGCTGGAGGTGGCCTGTGCCCTGGCCGATCAGGGCCTCAACTCACTGCTCCTGAACGGCGATGCGCCGGGACGCCTCTTGGGGGCGCTTCGCCACAACGCGGTGCCGGGCACCCGCATCCCCCGCGCTACCAACACTGCGTAGTGCTGTGTCAACCCTGAAAGGTTGGGTTCAGATGCGTATTTTCCCCTCCATCCTACCCGTCCTCCCCGGGGAGGAAGGAACTGTGAGGTGCCACTTCCCAAGTCCCCCTCAGAGGAGGGGGATTTAGGGGGAGGGATTCCATACTATCACAACCCGAAAAATTATCCTTGACACAGCAGTAGTGCTGTGTCAACCCTCATTTTGATGGTTACCCTGGCATCATCCCCCAACGAAGCGTGTCATGGTGAGCGCAGTCGAACCATCTCCTTGGTGTTCAGAAGATACGGTGGGACAGAGGCCCTGCCAACCTCGGGGGAGATCTTTATTCACTGCGTTCATCAGTCGCTTCGCTCGTGTCAGGACTCCGCTTCGCTGCGCTCAAGATGATAGCATGTAAACGGGGCATGTTGTAACCCACACATTGACCGTTGACACTATAGTAGTGCTGTGCCACACGTGATTCATAGGGTAACGCATGGACTCCCACTTTATAGTCATCCAGATCCTGAATCGAGTTCAGGACAGGCAAGGCGCCCCTGGCGCCGCTGATCCGGAGCCGAGCGAAGCGACGCACGAAGTATTAATTCAGGAGAAGCATTTGTGCCTACAGGTATATAGGTGAAAAACCAGGCAAATTTTGCTCCTCTAGCTATCATCTCATCTATAAACTTTTCACTTAAAATAGATCTAGTATTCTCACTGGTTGTAC
>NZ_JAWOAR010000058.1:0-30924 GCF_046498435.1 Longimonas sp.
GCCGTGGAAACGACACCCGAAGGCCGCTACGACGGATTTGCCGAGCGCGGTGAAGCGCTGGTAGATGCCACGCTCTGGAACGCCTTCTCGCTGTCGGAGGGCGACTCGATCCGTGTTGGACGCAACTGGTACCCGGTGGCCGGGCGGGTCGACCAGATGCCGAATGAAGCCGGCATCGCCTCCTCGTTCAGTCCGCGTGTGTACGTGCCCTACGCCGGACTCGACACCACCTTGCTGGGGCCCGGCAGCCGCGCGGAGCACGAGCTCTACTTTCAGTTCGACGACGACCGCGACATCGAGGCGCTTGTCGAGAACATCCGTCCAGGCATGGAGGCGGCAGATGTCGACATCGACACGGTCGAAGAGGCCGCGGGCAACTGGCGCGAGGGGCTCGGCAACCTGTATCGCTTTCTGGGGCTGGTGGGATTCATGGCGCTCATCCTGGGATGCATTGGCATTGCCAGCGCCATGCACGTGTACATCCAACAACGCCTGACCTCGGTTGCGGTGCTACGCTGCCTGGGGGCAAAGTCCGGGCAAACCTTTCGCATCTACCTGACGCAGGCCGCTGCGCTGGGCGCGCTTGGCGGGGGGCTGGGCACGGCCCTTGGCGTGGCCATGCAGATGGCTGTGCCTGCCGTGCTTGCGGACTTCCTGCCGGTGCCGGTGTCGTTTACGGTGTCGTGGCGCGCGGTGGGACTGGGGCTGGGTCTGGGCACCATCGCTACGATCCTCTTCGCACTGATTCCGCTCTTGCCCGTGCGCCGCGTGTCGCCGCTGCAAGCGTTGCGGCAGCAGGTAGAAGGCGCTGAGGGACGCGACTGGGCGCGCTGGGCGGTGGGCGGTGTCATTGCGGCGGCACTCACAATCTTTGCCGTGGTGCAAGCGCCTACGTGGGAGATCGGGCTGGGCTACGCTGGAGGACTCGTTGTGGTGTTTGCCGCGCTGGCGGGGCTGGCCTACGGACTCATGGCGGCGCTGCGCCGCGCGGTGCCGTCAAGCTGGAGCTATCCGCTGCGGCAGGGCCTCGCGAACCTGCACCGTCCGCACAACCAAACCACCGTGCTGCTGGTAGCGCTGGGGCTGGGCTCGTTCCTGATTGCGACGCTGCTTGTGTCGCAGGAGACGATCCTCTCACAGATCCGCCTGACCGGCGATGCGGAAGATCGTCCCAACATGGTGCTCTTCGACGTGCAGCCTGACCAGGTGCGTGGCGTAGCAAATACGATTGAGGATGCTGGAGCGCCGGTGCTTGATGAAGAGCCCATCGTAACCATGCGGCTCTCGGCGGTGAACGGGCGCTCGGTTGAGGCGCTGCGTGAAGATCCCGACGTACGCACCACCTGGGCGCATCGGCGCGAGTACCGCTCTACCTACCGCGATCACCTCACTGAAAGCGAGGAGATCGTGGAAGGCACGTTCGTGAGCGAGCGCTTCGAGGGCGACGGACCCGTGCCCATCTCGCTCGAAGCCGACATTGCCGAGGAGCTAAACGTAGCCATAGGCGATGAACTCACCTTCGATGTGCAGGGCGTGCCCATGACCACCGAGGTGCGCAGCCTGCGCCGCGTCGACTGGCAGCGCATTGGCACCAACTTCTTTGTGGTGTTTCCGCCTGGCGTGCTCGAAGACGCCCCGCAGATCTACGCCATGCTCAGCCGCACCAATGGCACCGATCACGCCGCCGCAATCCAGAGCGCCGTCGTTGAAGCCTTCCCCAACGTATCCATTATCGACCTGACGCTGGTGTTGCGCACCGCGCAAGATCTGTTTTCGAAGCTGGGCTACGTCATCCGTGTGATGGCGCTCTTCAGCGTGCTCACCGGACTCCTGGTGCTCATGGGCACGCTGCTGGTGAATCGGTATCAGCGGGCGGAGGAGAGCGTGCTTCTCAAAACGCTGGGAGCATCGCGGGCTACAGTGCTCAAGATATTGGCAGTGGAGTACCTGCTGCTGGGCGCGCTGGCTGCGGCCGCGGGCATTGGCCTGGCAGTAGGCGCGGGGGGATTGCTTGCGTACTTTGTCTTTGACAGCACCGTGGCGGTGTCGTGGAGCGACCTGGCCCTTACCTTTGTCGTAATTGTAACGCTGGTGCTTGGCTTGGGGCTCTTCAACAGCCGTACGTTGTACGACCAATCTCCGCGTGCCGTCTTGCAAGCGGAAGCCTAACCGCTGGGGTAGGGCAGCGCCCGGTAGAAGGCCTTGAACCGATGAACATGCGCCCCTGACCGAAAAGCGCTTCCAACAGCATTTTGTTGTTATGCTTGAGCATCCTTTTACGTGTCCGTACTGCTGGGAAACACTAACCGAGCAGGTCGATCCGGTAGAGGGCACCCATGAGTACGTTGTTGACTGCTGGGTGTGCTGCCGCCCGATCCAGATTCGAGTGAAGGTGCAGAATGGGCGTATTGTCGCGTTCAGCGCACAGCCCACCAGCGGTCACCGATGAGTCCTGCACGTCAATGAGCCGTGCATGTAGTAGGGCGTTCCTGGGGAGATGGAGGCGACGCTGCCATTACGAGCAGACTGTTCGCATCCCCCTGAACCTGTCGTATTTTTTGAATTAGATACTCCCGTTCCGTTTATGCCCGATACAGAAACCCAACTGGCTCCCGAGGCTGTGCACCGCCGCGTAGACGAGGTGCGCGAGCGCATCGGCCGTGCGTGCGAGCGTGCGGGCCGGTCGGCAGATGAAATTACCATTGTGGGGGTGTCCAAGACCTTTCCCATGCAGGCTATTGTGTCGGGCGTGGCAGCGGGACTTACGCATTTTGGGGAGAACCGCGCTCGTGCCCTGCGCGACCGCGTGGAGGAGCGCCCTGGCCGCTGGAAAGGGGGCGATGTGTGCTGGCACATGATTGGGCATCTACAAACGAACAAAGCCAAGTTCGTTGCGCGCCACGCCGACCGCTTCGAGGCGCTCGACAGCCCACGCCTGGCCGAAGAACTCAACAAACGCGCCGCCAAGAACGACCGCGTGCTGCCGTGCTTTGTGCAGGTAAACATCAGTGGGGCCGACCAGAAGTACGGGTTGCCGCCTGAGGAACTGCATGATTTTCTGGATGCGTGTGCTAAGCATGAAAATCTCCACATCGACGGCCTTATGGGAATGGCCTCGTTCGTGGACGATTCTGAAACGGTCCGTTCCGAATTTGCCCGGCTACGTACGCTGGCAGAAACATACACCGGAGACCCCGCCAATGTATCTCTTGAAGAACTTTCGATGGGCATGAGTAATGATTTCGAAGTAGCCATTGAGGAAGGAAGCACAGTGGTCCGTATTGGCAGTGCCATCTTCGGGCCGCGGTCGTAGCAGCGCCGTGGTTGGGGATGCGAGAGCGCCGCAACGTCCGACGTGTGGAGAACAGGCGAAACAGAATGTGCGGTCCATCGTGAAACGGACGTAACGTTGCAAGCAGGTCGTTGCGGAGACACGAGCAGGAGGCTCTACTCGGCTGCATTCTCGATAGGTGGTTGCATCCGTCGCACGCCTTTTGCATTTATAAAGATACGGCCGCAAGATCGGACGCCTCGGTACTCACGGTCTTTTCCACACCTACAGTTCAGCATATGAAGCTTACGCCCCTTGACATTCGAAAACAAGACTTCGACCGCAGTCTGCGCGGATACAGCGTGGAGGAGGTGGATAGCTTCCTGGAGATGGTTGCTGACCAGTGGGAAGAGCTCGAAAGCGAAACGCGTCGTGCCAAAAGCCGCGCCGAAGAGCTGGAGCAGCAGATGTCGCACGTCGAGAAGGTGGAAGATGCACTGCAAGAGGCGCTCTCAGCCACGCGCGAAAACGCGGAGCAGCACCTGAGCAATGCGCGCGACAAGGCCGAAAACATTGTGGAGCGCGCCGAGGCTAAGGCGGAGCGCATTACCACCCAGGCCGAGAAAGAGCGCAATGCCATTCAGCAGAAGGTGCACGCGCTGGAGCAGCGGCAGCAGCGTATTGCCTCGCGCCTCAATGCGTTCTTGCAGTCTGAGATGGAAATGCTTGCGGCCTACAAAGAAGGCGACATGCCGCAGGCGCGTACGGCTCCCGATTCCCACGATGCCGCTGGCATGGGCACGCTCGACACGCTCGTCGATAGCGACATGGCCGAGCGCAACACAGAGCGCAGCGACGCCAAGGCATCCGCATCACCCGAACCCGCTCCGTCACCTGCCGAGACCGACACGCCTACTCCTTCCGAACTGGACGTGGAGGCCGATGCAGACGACGATACCGAAGACGATGCGCAAGACTCCGCCAGCGACTCTAATGTAGCCAAAGACGTCATGTCCGAAGTTGGGCAGATGTTGGAGGGCGGCAGCGCTTCCGATGCATCGGCTGATACGTCTGACACGGCATCTGCCCCCCCCGAACCCTCGAAGGCTGAATCTCCCAGTACCCCTTCGGCAGATCCTGCCGAACCGGTAGACGACGCTGAGGCGACAGACGAGTTCGACTTCTCTGATCTGCTCGGGGACGCCGAGGAGGAGGCAGAGACGCAAGACGAGACCGATACACAAGAAGCAGCCAGGACCGACTTCTCGTCGATGTTCGAGGGCGGGGCAGACGACCCCGACGACGCCACTGCTGAGTTTGAGGCGCCAGATGTTGACGTTGAAGCAGAGGATGATGACGACGACGATGGAGACGACGACCTGGAGCGTGCGATGCGATCGCTCTTTCCGGTGCTTGAGGGAAAAACCGGGGGCTCCTCATCCTCCAAAAAAGAATCGAGCACCAGCAGCCAAGAGAGCCCAACCACAACGCCAAGCGCTGCTCCCAGCGAGTCGCAGTTTGAGGCCATCAAGCGCGATGTACAACAGCGTGAGTCGGAGCAGAAGGGCGGAGAAAGCAAATCCGAGAAAAAATCACGGCGTACCGAGGATAAACGTACCGAGGACGAAGACGAAGCCTCTACCGAGGAAATCGAAAAGATCTGGAGCATTCTCGAAGACATGGACTAATCTGCCCGGAAGTGCCTGGGCACGGGTTGCATGTCTCGTCGGTATTTGTAAGGATGGAGAGGGTGGCGCGTCGCATCGCGCTGCCCTCTTTTGCATGGACGTTCTCCCATCACGGCTTTCTATCAACGGCTTTCTATCAACGGCTTCCTCAAGTATGGCTGACTCTGTTCTCGCCCCCGATACACGCCTTGCCCACGTTAACGCAGCAGCCGATGTGCTGCCGGCCAAGCTGCCCGGCACACCGAACATTGGACTGCTCACTGGGGCCGGAACAGCGTCGCTTGCTGATGCTCTTTCGGAAACAACCACGGTGCCGTTTGCTGATGTCCCCCACCTGCCAACTGCCAACAGCGGGCCCGACCGCACGTTTGTAGCCGGTACGCTGCACGGCCACGACGTGCTGGCGGTGCCCGAGCCGCTGCATCTGTACGATGGCCTCTCGGCGCGCGAGGTGGCACTGCCGATCCGCATTATGGGCGCGCTGGGCATTGACCTGCTGATTGCGGCAACCACCGCGGGTGGCGTAAACCCGCACTACGCGCCCGGCGATGTGATGCTGCTGAGCGATCATATCAACCTGCAAGGCGCAAATCCGCTCGAAGGGCCCAATGTGGATGCGTGGGGACCGCGCTTTCCCGACATGAGCGCGCCTTACAGCGCCGACCTGCGCACCGCCGCCCACAAGGCCGCTACCCGCGCCGAAACGCGCCTGCACAACGGCATCTACCTGGGCGTGCCGGGGCCTAACCTGCAAACAAAAGCCGAGTACCGGTTCATGCAGCATATTGGGGCGGATGCGGTCGGCACCGGACTCATCCCCGAAATTATTGTGGCACGCCATATGGGCCTGCGCGTACTGGGGGCTGCTGTCATTACCGATACCTGTTTTGCCGATACGATGCAGCCCACCGCGCCCGGCGACGTTGCCACGGCGGCGGATACCGGACGCAAGCGCCTGGCCCGCGTCCTTGCGCAACTGCTACCCACCCTGTAAGCTGATTCCGGCGGCGTTGCGTCCAGAAGCCGTCTTGCCGGAGGCCGCCCTGTTCGTTCTGTTTAGATTGTCTGCTGATTTCATGAGTCACTTCACGCCCATCGACCGCCTTTCGCTTCCCGATATGGAAGAGGACCTGCTCGACTGGTGGGCCGAGCACAACGTGTTCGACCGCACCCTCTCCGAGCGCGAGGGCGCACCGGCCTACACCTTCTACGAAGGCCCGCCCACCGCCAACGGACGCCCCGGCATCCACCACGTGATGGCGCGGTCGATTAAGGACATCTTCTGCCGCTACAAGACGATGCAGGGCTTTCAGGTGGCTCGCAAAGCCGGGTGGGATACCCACGGCCTGCCCGTCGAAATCGAGATTGAGAAGCGCCTCGACCTCCAGAGCCGCGCCGACATCGAGGAGTACGGCATCGAAGCCTACAACGCCGCGTGCCGCAACAGCGTGCTCGAATACAAAGACCTGTGGGATGAACTTACCACCCGCATGGGCTACTGGGTCGATCTCGATGACCCGTACGTCACCTTCGAGACTGATTACATCGAAACGCTCTGGTGGCTCATTAAGCAGATCCACGAGAAAGGTCTGCTCTACCAAGGCTACAAGATTCAGTGGTACAGCCCCGGCTCGCACACGGTGCTCTCCTCGCACGAGGTAAGCCTCGGCTACGAAGAAACCCAGGACCCGAGCGTCTACATCCGCTTCCCCGTGCATGGCGAAGACGATACCTACTTCCTGGCGTGGACGACCACACCGTGGACGCTCATCTCGAATACGGCACTGGCTGTAGGACCCGACCTCACCTATGCGCGCGTTGAGCACGACGACCCGCATCAGGGCCCGGAAACGCTCATCATGGCCGAAGAACTGGTCGACACCGTACTCGGCGATGAGCCCTATGAAATTGTGGAAACCATGCCGGGTAGCGACCTGGTAGGGCAGACGTACGAGCCCGAGTTTCCCTACTTCAAAGACCAATTAGGGGCGGATGCGGCATGGCGTGTCGTGCCCGCCGGCATCGTCTCAACTGAAGAAGGCACTGGCGTGGTGCACATGGCGCCCGCCTATGGCGAGGAGGACTACGCCGTGGCCCAAGACCACGACCTGCCGCTCGTGAACCCGATCGATGCCGACGGCCACTTCACCGACGAGGCGCCGCTGGTTGAAGGCGAGTGGTTCAAAGACGCCGATAAGACGATTACCACCGACCTGAAGAAGCGCGGGCTGCTCTACAAGCACGAAACGTACCTGCACAACTACCCGCACGACTGGCGCAAGGGCACGCCGCTGATGAGCTACCCGGTCGAAAGCTGGTTTGTGGAAACCACGGCTGTGAAAGAGCGGATGGTGGAGCTCAACGAGACCATCAACTGGCAGCCGCCGGGCGTGGGCGAGGGACGCTTTGGCGAGTGGCTGGAGAACAACATCGATTGGGCGCTGAGCCGCCGCCGCTACTGGGGCACGCCACTGCCCATCTGGCAGAGCGACGAAGACCCCGAGTACATTGAGGTCATCGGCTCGATCGAGGAGCTACGCGCCAAGTGCGGCGACCAGCTGCCCGACGACAACGACGACATCGACCTGCACCGCCCCTTTGTGGACGAACTCACCTGGCCCGCGCCCGACGATGTGGGCGGTACCATGCGCCGTGTGCCCGACCTCATTGACGTGTGGTTCGACTCGGGTGCCATGCCCTTTGCACAGTGGCACTATCCGTTCGAGAACAAAGAGCAGTTCGAGCGCAACTTCCCCGCCAACTTTATCGCGGAGGGGGTGGACCAGACGCGCGGATGGTTCTACACGCTGCACGCACTGGCTACGCTCATTATGGATGGCGTGGCGTACGAGAATGTCGTCGTAAACGGTCTCGTGCTCGACGACGACGGCAACAAGATGTCGAAGTCGAAGGGCAACACGCTGGAGCCGTTCGAGGTGATCGACGAGTTCGGCGCCGATGTGGTGCGCTGGTACATGATGAGCAACACGCCGCCGTGGGAGAACATCCGCTTCTCGAAGCGTGGACTGCGCGATCTGCGCCGCAAGTTCTTTGGCACGCTCGAAAACGTGTACAGCTTCTTCGCCACCTACGCCAACATCGACGGCTACACATACACGGGCAATCCGGTGCCAGTAGATGAGCGTCCCGAACTCGACCGGTGGATCGTGAGCCGTCTGCAAACGACCATCACGACCGTTACCGACGAACTGGACGAGTACCATCCGACCAATGCGGCGCGGGCTGTAGAGCAGTTTGTAGACGACCTGTCGAACTGGTATCTGCGGCGGTCGCGGCGGCGCTTTTGGGCCTCGAAACAGTCGCAGAACGGAACCGATGAAGGGGCGGAGGACGCGGTGTCGGCCTCCAACAAACAAGCCGCCTACGACACGGTGTACGAATGCCTGGAGACGGTGTCGCGTCTTATGAGCCCAATTGCGCCCTTCTTTGGCGAGTGGCTCTTTCAGGCGCTGCACGACAGCGACGCTACGCCCGCGGGCGATTCGGTGCATCTGGCCGACTTCCCTGCACTCACGGAATCGCGCCACGACGATGCACTGGAGCACCGCATGGGTTTGGCGCGCACCATCTCCTCGGTGGTGCTGTCGCTGCGCAACGAAGCCGAGATCAACGTGCGGCAGCCGCTGGGCCGCCTTATGGTGGTCACCGGCACCGGCGTCTCCGAAGACGTAGTGGAGCAGGTGCGCGACATCATCCTGGACGAGGTGAACGTAAAGACCATCGAGTACGTCGACGGCTCCAGCGAAGTGGTTGAACGCTCGGCCACCCCGAACTTCAGCCGTCTGGGTCCGCGCCTGGGTCCGCTCATGCAGCCGGTGAACAAAGCCGTGCGCGCGCTCGATGACGATGCTATTGGGCGCTACCTGGAGCAGGGCCACATTGAGCTGGGCGTAGAGGGCGAAACCGTACGCCTGGGCCCCGACGACCTGGAGATCTCCAGTGCCGGTATCGAGGGATGGCTTGTGGAGCAGCACCGCGACGTGACGGTAGCACTCGACACGCAGATCACCGACGACCTGCGCACCGAGGGGCTGGCCCGCGAATCCGTCAAGCGCATTCAGAATCTGCGCAAGGAAGCCGAGTTTGACGTCACCGATCGTATTGTCGTGACCTACGACGGCTCCGCCCCGATTCGCAGTGCGGTGAACGCCTACGCCGAGTGGATCCGGAACGAGACGTTGGCCCTGGAGTTGCAGCCTTCCAATCAGCCTACGGGCGAGGCGACCCAAACGTTCGAGATTGGGGATGAGCACTTGACCGTAGGTATCCGGCGGGCGTCGCGGATGTAGCGCGAGGCGTTCGCTTCGAAGCCTTAGCCTTTTTGTGAGGCATTGGCGTTGAAGCCAGGCTAACTTTCCGCGTCGCTGTACCGCCTCTAAAATTTGTTCCGTTCCTCGTATGGATTGACCTCTATGGCTGACGACGCTACGCCTTCTTCCGACTCTGCTACCACCGATCAGGCGTCCGAGACTCCGTTTTCGGAGGAAGAGCTGCAACACTTCAAAGATCTCATTCTGGAGCGCCGCCGCAAAGCCAAAGACGATGTCGCGCGGATGCGCAACCAGATCGAGGAGGCCAAGGAGCAAGCAGGCGATAACACGGCCTACAGCTTTCACATGGCCGATGCAGGCACCGATGCCATGGAGCGCGAAAAGCTGCATCTGATGATTGCGCGCCAGCAGAAGTACATCGGCTATCTCGACCGTGCGTTGGAGCGTATCAAGAACGGCACCTACGGCATCTGCAAGGTAACAGGCAAGCCCATTGCCAAAGAGCGGCTGGAGGCCGTGCCCCACACCGAGATCTCGATCAAGGCCAAGAAGGAGCAGAAAAAGAAGGAGCGACAGCAGTCGTAGGCCGTGCGGCCTGATCAGGAGCGCCATGCCGAGGGGCGGCATGACGCGTGTCAAAACGCCCGGCCTGTTGCCTGCGGTCCACCGTTTGTTTGTTTTGTGTTGTACGTATGCGCGTTCTCTGGATTACCGTCGCCGTTGTAGGAATCGACCAGGCCACCAAGTGGCTGGTGCTTCAGATGATGCACCGTCATCAGTCCATCCCGCTGATTGGCGAATGGCTGCGGTTCACATTTACCGAAAACCCGGGAATGGCTTTCGGGATTCAGTTTGGCCCTCCCGGAACGGTGGCGCTGCTCGCGGTGCTGGCCACGGGGCTTGTGGTGTACTACATCATGCAGGTACGCAACATGTACTGGCCCTATCGCGCCAGTCTGGCCTTCATCCTGGGCGGAGCCATTGGCAATATCATCGACCGTGTGTTTTATGGATGGTGGCTCGGATACGGCGAGCTCTTTCAGGGGCGCGTGGTGGACTTCATCCACGTTAGCCTGTGGCAGGGGCTTGTGCACCCAGGCGTTCCGCTGATTGGGGGCAGCTACATGGAGCTCTTTCCGATCTGGAACGTGGCCGACATGGCTATTGTGTGTGGAGTGGTGGGCGTGCTCGTATTTCACAATGCGTTCTACGAAGAGATGATCGCCCAAGAAGAAGCCCAAGAAGCCGACCGTACGGAAAGCACTCCTGAGGCCACCGAACCCGAAGCGACTCCCGAAGCCGAGCAGTCCACCCGTGCTCGAACTTCGACCTCGGCCTCTACGTCGACTCCGTCGCGCTCTCCCTCCGAAGCGGACGACACCGATGCGGCGTCGGGGCGTCTTTCGGCGTAAACAGCACCCCGTGGCACGTCTCGCGTTCTGTCTCAAGCAGCGGCTTCCCTCTATGTCCATTGACGCCTCGCACATCCGCAACTTTTGCATCATTGCCCACATCGACCACGGGAAAAGTACCCTGGCCGACCGGCTCCTGGAGCGTACGGGCACCATCAGCGACCGCGACCTGCAGGAGCAGACGCTCGACGATATGGACCTGGAGCGTGAGCGTGGCATCACCATCAAAAGCCACGCGGTACGCATGCAGCATACGACCGATGCGGGCGAAACCTACACCTTCAACCTGATCGATACGCCCGGCCACGTTGACTTTACGTACGAAGTCTCTCGGGCACTGAAGGCGTGCGAGGGGGCCATCCTTCTTGTCGACGCCGCCCAGGGCATCGAAGCGCAGACCATCTCCAACGCTTATCTGGCTCTGGAGCAAGACCTGGAGATCATCCCAGTCATGAATAAGGTGGACCTGCCCGTGGCCCGGCCCGACCAGGTCGCCATGTCGCTCGAAGAACTGCTGGGCGAGCCCGCCGAAGACATTATCAAGATTAGCGCCAAGACCGGCGAGGGCGTCGACGAACTGCTCGATCTCGTGATCAACCGGGTGCCCCCGCCCACCGGAAACCCCGATAAGCCGCTGAAAGCGCTCATCTTCGACTCCATCTACGACTCCTACCGCGGCTCGGTCGTCTACGCGCGCGTCTTCGATGGCACACTCAACAAGGGGGATGCGATGCGTTTCATGGCCACGCATCAGGAATACGATGCCGAAGAGCTGGGCGTGCTGCGTTTGGGACGGCAAAAGGTCGATACGCTCAAAGCCGGTGATGTGGGATACATCATCGGATCCATTAAAGACGTGTCGCACACCCGCGTTGGCGACACCATCACCCACAAGCATAACCCTGCCGACAAGGCCATTCCGGGCTTCAAGAAGGTAAAGCCCATGGTCTTTAGCGGCGTGCATCCGAGTGATACCGAAGACTTCGAGGACCTGCGTAGCGCGCTCGAAAAACTACAGCTGAACGACGCCTCGCTCACGTTTGAGCCCGAAACGTCGACTGCACTGGGCTTTGGCTTCCGCGTTGGATTCCTGGGCCTGCTGCACATGGAGATCATTCAGGAGCGCCTCGACCGCGAATTTGGGCTCGACATCATCACCACGGTGCCCAATGTGGAGTACCGCGTGCGCGTGAGCGAGCCCGGCGACGACGAACAGGAGCTCGTCATCGTCAACAATCCCAGCGAGATGCCGCACTACGGCAACATCGACGCGGTGTTTGAGCCGTTTGTAAAGGCCGACATCATTGTGCCGTCGGAGTACATCGGCAATATCATGCAACTCTGCGAAAACCGGCGTGGCGTGTACGTGAATCAGCGCTATCTGGATACGGAGCGCGTCAACCTACAGTACGAGTTGCCGCTGGCCGAGATTGTGTTCGACTTCTACGACAAGCTCAAAAGCGTAAGCCGCGGCTACGCCTCCCTCGACTACGAGTTCATGGAGTACCGCGAAAGCGACCTCGTCAAGCTCACCGTACTCATCGACAAAGACCCGGTCGATGCGCTCTCGACCATCGTGCACCGCGACAAAGCGTACGAGGTGGGGCGCAAGCTGGCCAAGAAGCTCAAAGAGAAGATTCCAAAGCAGCTGTTTGAGGTCCCTATCCAGGCGTCTATCGGGCGGCGCGTTGTGGCCCGCGAAACCGTAAAAGCCCAGCGCAAAGACGTAACGGCGAAGTGCTACGGGGGCGACATTACGCGCAAGCGCAAGCTGCTTGAAAAGCAAAAAGAAGGTAAGAAACGTATGAAGCAAGTGGGCGATGTAGAAGTGCCGCAGGAGGCCTTCCTCGCCATTCTTTCGGTCGATGAGTAGAGGACGCGCGTTGAGGTACGCCATGTCTCGTTGCACCCTGCGAGCTGTTTTTGGATGGAGCGCTGCTGTATGGAGCGCTGCGCTGTGCGTCCTTGTGCTATGGATGAGCACAGGCGCTGCCACGGTGCAGGGGCAGCACATCGTTGACCGCTACCAACAGGCGCGGCAGTTGCGTCTGCTCGACCAACTCTACCCACAATCGCGCTATCAGGAGGCCGAGCCAATGGCGTTGCGTATGCTTGCGCTCGCGGTTGACTCCTTGCACCAAACCGCCTCGGCTCCCCCGCCGACAGCGGCTGATTCCAATGCCTTTCCCATGGAGCGGATGCGTGCGCTGCGGCGCTTCGAAAAAGAGTGGCTCGAAGAAACGTTTGCCGACACCAAATGGTCGTTCTTGGGGCCGCAGCCCAGGCGTACGTTTTTCGACACCACACGCACCATCGACCTGCGCGCCCGCCTGGAAGCACACTTCGATGCCCCCACTTATGCCGTAGCCGATGACCTGCAGCCCAACCGCGACGACTTTGATCAGTTTGCCTACTGGTTTGTCGTGAATGACTCCATTCCGGTCGTTGTGAGCGATGCCAACGGGCCGCGCGATCGCGGTCTCATTGTGGCCACCGAGCGGCGCTGGCGCGACGTGCTGCCCGAAGTGCGCGAAGCGGTCCTGGCTCCCCTACGAGAAACCCCCGACCGGGCTCCGTACGTTGACTACTTCTACGATGCGGTTGATGCACGCTGGTATCGTGTGGGATACGACGGTACAGACTTTTTTATCGAACCTGTTGCACGCCGTCAGCTTACGCGCGGCCGTCGGCCCCCTACGCCCACCCCCTAATTGCTTTTTCCATTCGATAACGTCTCTACCCTGTGGCCAATCGCTCCTCGTCCCGCACCCGTACGCGCAACGACGCGCCTCCACAGAAAAGCGAACTCCGCCAGTGGATTGAGGCCATCGTGGTGGCGGTGGTCATCGTGCTGGTGATCCGCACATTCTTCTTCGACCTCTTCCGCATCCCCACGCCCTCAATGGAGAAAAACCTCCTCGTGGGCGACTATCTCTTCGTCTCCAAGCTTCATTATGGCACGCGCTTGCCCATGACACTGGCGGTGCCCTTTGGCAGCGCGTTTAGCCCGGACCTGTACCTCGACGACCCGCAGTTCCCGTACGTGCGGCTGCCCGGGTTTTCCCGCATTGAGCGAGGGGATGCCGTCGTATTCAACCTGCCTCCCGACGATGCGCCCATCGATCGCAAGATGCACTACATCAAACGTGTGATTGGCATGCCGGGTGACACGCTTGCTGTCAATAACAAAGTGGTGTCGATTGATGAGCAAGCGATGCCACTGGGCGAGGGACTCCAGTATCTCTGGACGGTGCAGAAGTCCGACGCCCGCTATCAGGTGTCGCGCTCGGAGCTTGAAGCACTGGGTATAACGGCCTGGCGCGAGGGCCCCGATGGCGAACAGGCCCGCACACGCGCTACCGCTGAAGCTGCGTTCCAGGTGCAAGACTGGTCATGGGTCGAAGGCATTGAGCCGCTCGTGCTCAACAACGCCAACTACGATTCCAACATGTACCCGCCCAATCAGGGATACACGCCCGATAACTACGGCCCCATCGCCATTCCGGCCACTGGCATGACCGTGCCACTCAACGAAGACACCTGGCCCGTGTACGAGCCCGTTATTACGGGATACGAAGGCCGCTCGGCCCGCCCCATGACCGACTCCACCTACGCCATCGACGGCGAGGAAACCACCGAGTACACGTTCGAGCAAGACTACTACTTCATGCTCGGCGATAACCGCGACGACTCCGAAGACAGCCGCTTCTGGGGCTTCGTGCCGCACGATCACATCGTAGGCAAGGCGCTGTTCACCTACTTCTCGTGGGATGCCGAGGCCATGCGCCCGCGCTTCAGTCGCATCCTACGCTCCATTCAAGACGCCGCCGTCTTCGAGAATACCCCCTACCTCCGCGATGGCGAACTCGTAGAACCTGGCGAGTAGGCCAGTAGGACCCCATGCTTTGAACTTGGCATTGGATTCCTTAGGCACGCCCGATCTCTAACGCATACAATGCCCGCAAACTGGTACCCCCCCGATTCAGACAGACAGTAACATGCCAGATACCTCGCATACCAACTCCTCTGCCACGCCACCTCTGCTAAGCCGAATCGGGTCGGGCATCAGTAGCCTAATTGGGCGATTCTGGGTGGTGGCACTCGTTTTTGGCCTCGTGTGGTACTTAGTCGCAGGAAGGGCCCCGACAGTAGAGCTTGAAGACGGACGCACAGCTCCCGACTTTACGTTAGAGTCGCTTGAGGGAACGCCTGTTCAGCTTTCAGACTACCGGGGGCGTGTTGTGGTGCTTAACCTGTGGGCTACGTGGTGCGTAACGTGCAAGCAGCAGATGCCTGGTTTTGTAGAGATGCAAGATGAGTTTGAAAGCCAGGGCGTGCAGTTTATCGGGCTATCGGTAGATACCAATGGAATGGAGGTCGTGCGTGCCTTTATTGAGGAGCAGATGCCCGTAAACTACCCCATTGTGAACAGTCCGCGCGTGGCGTCGCAACAGTACGGTACTACGCGCGGAGTGCCGCGCACCTACATCATCGACCGCAGCGGCACCATTCGATACGAGCATACCGGATTGCTGCTGCCGGGCGATTTTCGTCCGGTGCTACAGGCTGTGCTGCAAGAGGGAGCGGTATCCTGATTGCGCACGTCGGGCGTCCTCTGTTTAGCATGTTGCATCCGTCCTGGGTATAGAACCCTGTGGAGACGCGCCAGTGGCACGTCTCTACAGAGTCGAAATATCCTAAGGGTTAGGGCTTCCCGTCACGGCGCCACCAGTTCCATATCCGGCAGCGACACCGCATCGTGAGGCAGGTTGCCACGGTAGGAGCGCAGGTACACGAACGGCGTCTGATGCAAGAAATTGGACACGCGGCCCGTGTACACATCCGCGTAGCGCTCCACCTGACGCGCAAACAGGCTCTTGTCCTTGCCGGTGCGCATGATCGGGCCCCAGTTCTCGTTGCCCAGCTGCCCGGCTGCCTTCGCCAGCGGCGCAATCTGTTTATCCAGCTCCACCAGCTTCTCGCGCAGATCCACCATCTGGCGCTCCAACTGCTTCGGATTGCCCTGATCCTCGGGCTGCCCGTAGCCCTTCCGGATGCGCTGTACCTGCAGGCGCATCTGCGAGTACTCATCCTCCAGCTCATTCTTCTGCTTCATCAGCGAGGTAAGCTTTTTCTGCTCCTCGTGGAACTGCTGAAACGCCTCAATCTCCTTCTCCAGCTCGCGCACCACCAGCGCCGTGCGCCAGCGCAGCACCTTCTTCGTGATGTTCACATCCACAAACAAGTGGTCGCCCACGTACAAGATCTCCTCCCCCGCCAGGCCCAGCGTCTCCTCAACCAGCGAAGCATTCGCACCCACATACACCGCATCTTCCGCAAGCGGACCGCCCGTGTGCTCACGCAGCATCCCATCGTCCGAGACCACTCGAAACGCGGGCATGCGCACTGAAAAGAAATCCGGCTTGCGCGCGCCCACAATCGAAATGTCGAACAGGTCGCTCCACGTCATCTCGCCCGGCAAGTACGGGTTAAACACGTAGTCGAGCATCGGCTGCGCGTACGACCACTCCGAGTTCGTAATGAGCAAGAGCTTGCGCCCCGCCATCTTCTGATCGAGTAAGGCCAGCGGCATCTCCTCGTCCACATCCACAAACCGCTCGGGCGAGGCCACAATCTCCTTCTTCAGACGGCCCTCCATGTGCGCGGCGTCCAGGGTAGACTGCACCTCCTCGTAGAGCGTGTGGTAGCTCATCGAACCCGAGAGCTTGCCGTCGTCCATCAAGTCCACCAGCTGCATGTACATGCACGCCGCCGAAATCGAAAAGAGCGTGTTCAAGAACTGCCAGCGGTCATCCGCCAGGTCCACCAGAATGCGCTGATACGTCTGCCGCTGCATGTCAAAGTCGAGCGGCTTGGTGCCATGAAACGCGCGCTTCACATAGCCAAACCGATTGGCCTTCACCGCATTGCCGCGCTTCGTATCCAGAATGAGCCCGCGAATCACCAGGTCCGGGTCAAACGACAGGTCGTGCACCGGCCATCCGCGCTCGCTAAGCCCCTGTTTTAGATAGGAATATGCCTGCTTTTCCCACTTGCGCATGTGGTAATGCACCAGCGTGTAATCCATGTCGTAGCCAATAGCGCGAATGCCACGCAAGTTCAGGGTGCGGTTGCAAAACAAGCCGCGCGTTCCGTTGGACATAAACCGGGGGCAGATAGGAAAGAAAATCAGTCGGACATCCTGTACGAGCCGCTGCCGCGTTTGCTTCGCCACGCAGAAAGCGATTGTGTTATTCTTGCGGTACCCACTCCACGAGCCCCCACAGGGTTGTATCTCGCCTCCAAAACCCGTTGTTTGACACTAATGTCTCTCCAATCCCGCCCCCGTATGCTGCTTCGCTACTGGTTTCGCCTGCTTTCCGAATGGGTTTGCCCTCTGTTTTTTAGATGGATGCACAGGAGCGGCCGTCGCCTGCACATCCCTACCGGATGCCTGCGTCTGCTGCTTATGGTGCTCGCAGGTCTTGGTGCGGCACAGGTTGCTGCTGAACCCGCCCATGCCTCCGGGCGCGGAACGGCACTGCCGGTCGTGGCTCCTTCGCCCGGCATCTCCGCCGATACCACCGAATCCCCCCGCCCTACCGTCAACCACGACGGACTGCTGCGCATCAACCACCCGCTGCACGACTTCCTGGAGCGGCAGCAGACCCTCGGACGCCTGCCGCGTGCGGTGCTCTCGCACAAACCGCTCTCACGCGGAGCCTCAGCCGCTGTCCTCGACAGTCTCGACACGCGCCGCGACATGCTCTCGCCCGCCGAGCAGCAGCACCTCGACCGCTACCAGCGGCGCACAGCGCGTCCGGGCGCAGCCCGTGGACAGCAGTGGGGCGCCTTCGCCAACGGATACGACCTCATCAGCGCACGCGGCACGCAGTACGCCATCCAGGCCACGCCCGTCATGTACGGGGCACTCGGACCCGTGACGCAGCGCAACCTGCCCGGCGAGGCATCCACCGCCTGGCAGGGCACGGTCGGGGCCCGCACGTACGGACGCCTGGGGCGCTACGTCTTCTTTGATGTCGAATCCACCGCCACCCGCGAACGTCCGCCTCGCGTCGATTTTAACACACCGGGCCGCCCCACCGCGCCGCGCCAGGGCAAAGTCACGCTGCATGGCGACACCTACGGCTACGCCGATGTGCGCGGTGTCGTGGGACTGCGTACCCGTTTCTTCGAACTGCGTGCCGGACGCGACCGCAACCGCTGGGGGCCCGGCACCGGCTCGGTGATGCTCTCGAACTACGGCCCTGCCCACAATCAGGTGCAGCTGCGTACCACCGTGGGACGCGTGCAATACACCAACCTGTTCTCGCGCTACGCCGCCCCCGCTGGTCCGTCTGCTCCCGATGAAACGCCCGACTTCAGCCGCCGCCCGCGTAGCTACGGGGCCACCCACCGGCTGGCGCTGCGCGTGTCGGATCGGGTCGAACTGGGCGCGTTCGAGACGATCGTCTTCGCGCCCGAGCGCGATTCCACCGTAAATCGGGGCGGATTCGACGTTGCCTACCTAAACCCGATTGTCTTCCTGCGCGGCGTAGAGCGCGAATTGGGCAGCCCCGATCGCGCACTCGTAGGCATCGACGGGGCGTGGACGGTGATGCGCGGCCTGCGCCTCTACGGGCAGTTTGTCCTTGATGAGTTCGTAGCCAGCGAAATTGGCAATCAGTGGTGGGGCAACAAGTGGGCATGGACGCTCGGCGCGCACTGGGTGCCCCCTGCGGTGCCGAATCTGTCCGTGCGTGGCGAATTTGCGCGGCTGCGTCCGCATATCTACGCGCACACGTACGTCCCGAACTCATACGCGCACTGGGACGACGGACTGGGGCATCCTGCTGGACCCAACAGCATCGACATGGCGGTGCAGGCGACCTACGACCCGGCCAGCGCCTGGCGGGCCGGATTCAACGTGGCGTACACCCGCCGCGGACGCAACACCGACACCGAAAACTTTGGCGCCGATCCCACGCGCTCTAACCAGACGCGCGTGCGCAGCCGGGGCGTGACCATGCTGCAGGGCGTGCGTCAGAACCGGCTCATGGGCGAGGCGCACATCGGCATGGAAGTGCTGCCCCAACTGGTGCTGGAAGCCGCCGTCCGCGCCGAACACACCACCGATGCCGCGCGCCCCACCACGACGTACGTAACGCCGCACGTAGCCATCCGCTGGGGGCTTCCGTTCCAGAGCCTGCGGTATTGATGGTTCCCCACTCCAGGATCATTGGAAACACCTGGCGCCGACGTCTCCGGCGGGGAGGACGGGGGCGAACGGAGGACCGTTCGCCGCAGTCAACGTTTTTACCAGAAGGCCATCACTTAAGGTCTATCCACTACCGAATAGACCTGTCAGATCGTTGCCATCAAAGCGATCCGTGCGCATTGCAGCAAAATAATGGAGCAAGCGCCGGGTCTCGCCATCCGGTACGACCAAGAACACACACGGGGGCTGCATCCGTTGTGCGATGCGTCAGTACATGAACCCAGGCACGTCGCTCTGCCTCTCGTCGCATGGCACAACAGGCATGACCTACGGCCCCTCCGCCGTGCGACGCAGACTGTTCAGGGGCTCTGCCCCCGTTCTAACTTGGCCTGAACACCGCGCAGGGCGTCTGCTGCGCTCCCAGTCCTCGGCTACAGGTCGCTAAACACGTACTCCAAGGGGAAGATGTCCACAGGATCACGCCTTCGGCGAAGCCTGCCACCGACGGTCCCCCGTCGGCGGATGGAGACGGACGCTCCTGCGTCCGAGCAGATGTTGGATACACGACAAAACAATGGAGCAGGCGCCGGGTGTTGCCATTCGGCACAACCAAGAACACACACGTAGGCTGCATCCGTTGTGTGATGCATCGGTACATTGGTGCAACGTAAGGCTGCTCGCATCCCCCTGTACCAATAAGCACAAACCCAGCGCTTCAATCTCACGCCGCGAGCAACACAACCATAACGAAACCGGAACCCGGAGCGCCCCGTGCGTTCGTATCCTACAGGACTGGAAGCGCTTTCGGTGAGGTTAGACTGTACGCTCACCCGTCGTGTGTCTTTTGCGCCAAACCGACTGATGTATTATGAACGGCACTACGCTCTCTCCAGAATCGTCGGCCACGGCTCAACAGGCCGAGCCGATTAGCGCGTTCGACATCTTTAAGATTGGCATTGGGCCCTCCAGCTCCCACACCATGGGGCCGTGGGTGGCGTGTGCAACGCATGTGCGCGGGCTGGCCGATGCCGGTCGCCTGGAGCAGGTCGAGGCGCTCTCGATTACGCTCTACGGCTCGCTCGCCAAGACCGGCAAGGGCCACGGCACCGACAAGGCCCTCTTGCTGGGCCTGCGCGCCGACGATCCCGAGCAGATTCCCGTCGATCAGGTGCAGAAACGGGTGGATGCGATTCGGGATCTCGGATGCATTACGCTGAATGGCAGCCACACCATTCCCTTCGTGCCCGACGACGACCTCATCTTCCGGCGCAGCGAAACCAAGCCGTACCATGCCAACGCGCTCACCATTCACACCACCTTTGCGGACGGCTCCACCACCGATGATACCTACTATTCGGTGGGTGGGGGCTTTGTGGTACACGAGTCTGAAACCGACGAGAACCGCAGCCGTGCCGACGACGTGACGCTGCCCTATCCGTGTGGCACGGGCGAAGACCTGCTGCATCACTGCGCCCAAACCGGCTGCCGCGTCTCTGAACTCGTGCGCCGCAACGAGCGCGTATGGCGCGCCGACGATGCCATCGACGCCCGCCTGATGCAGATCTGGCGCGTCATGAAAAACTGCATGTATCGCGGCTGCCACACGGGTGGCGAACTGCCCGGCGGGTTGCAGGTGACGCGCCGCGCCGTGCGGATGCATAAGGCATTGCAGGATGCGCACAACCTGCCTGACTACGACGATGCCGACAGCTGGATGAGGTCGATTCGCGCCGCCGACGACCGCTTCCAGACGATCTTGAAGTGGGTGAGCGCCTTTGCGATTGCCGTCAACGAAGAAAATGCCTCGTTTGGGCGCGTGGTTACTGCCCCCACCAACGGCGCAGCAGGCGTTATTCCCGCCGTGCTCATGTATCACCTCTGCTTCAACGAGGGCCGCGAAGCCGACGTACCGCAGTTCCTCTTGACGGCTGCCCAGATTGGCAGTCTGTTCAAGCAGCGGGCTACGATTTCTGCTGCGATGGGCGGCTGTCAGGCCGAGATCGGCGTCTCCTCGGCCATGGCCAGCGCCGCGCTCACCGAGTGCTCGGGCGGCGACGTGGAGCAGACGCTCATGGCCGCCGAAATCGCCATGGAGCATCACCTGGGCATGACCTGCGACCCGGTCGGCGGACTTGTACAGGTGCCCTGCATTGAGCGCAACTCCATGGGCGCGATCAAGGCGATCACCGCCAGCAACATTGCGCTGGAGAGCGACCCGGCCCACGCCAAAATCTCGCTCGACACCGTCATCCAGTCGATGTGGGAGACCGCGCGCGACATGAACAGCAAGTATAAAGAGACCTCCGAAGGCGGCCTTGCTGCGCAGATCCCCGTGAACGTGACGGAGTGCTGAATAGGTGGGGAGTTCGGCACATTCAGAGCCCAAAGTAAAAAATCAAAACAGGCTCTCAAAGGCCGTGGCGGCAGGCGGTCTCGTTTTCCCGTTGCGTTGCACATCTCGTACCGAAACCATATCGAAGCACACCGAAAGCAAGCGAAACAGGCGATACATCGCATATCTATCTTGACGCTACCTTCTTGTAAGCGATTACATTAAGATAATGTTAAAACACCATGGTTAGATATAAGAAGAGTAGGGAAGATCAAGAGATTTTAGCAAATAAGGACGAGTGCATTTAGAGAGAGGCGAAGCGTATCTTGCGTTCTAAAACCCACCTCAGCGCCGTAGAATGTCGATTTTAGAAAGAGATAACTGTTAGAGACGAAAGTTAATCAGTTCGTGACGCGCAGATTTGCGCGGAAGAGAGTTGGTGCGTCGCATCTCCAGAGAGCAGCTTCAGAAATAAGTGGCGAACCCCACTTGACATCGTGCGAAGCGCTTCCTATACATGTAAGCGCTTACATGACGAAACTATTACCACCAGCCTTCCGACTTCCTGTGGCGGCGACAATCTACGACATTGCGGAGCGGGCGAACGTGTCCACGGCTACCGTGTCGCGGGTGCTAAACAAGCCCGCAGAGGTGAGCGCCGCTACGCGTAGTCGGGTGCTGGAGGCGGCTCAAGCGCTGAACTACCAGCCGCACGCCTCGGCGCAGAACCTGGCGCGGCAGCACACCAACCATATTGCGGTGGTGGCGCCGGTGGTGGCCAACTACTTCTACATGAACGTAATGCGCGGCATTCAGCATGTGCTGGCCGACCGCGAGTACGACCTCATGATCCACGTGCCATCGCATCCGGAAGACATCGACAAGCGCTTGAAGAGCGCCATTCAGCCGGGGCGTAGTGACGGCGTAATGCTGCTTTCGACCCCGCCCAACGAGTCGTGGGCCGACCGCATCAGAGACGTAGGGCGCGCCACGATCTTGGTGGATGCGCATCATCCCGACATTGAGTCGATTGCGGTGGATAACGAGCGCGGTGGATACGACGCCACGCGCCACCTTATCGACCTGGGGTATGAGCGCATTGCCCACATTACCGCTGATCCCGAGCCGCCGCCCGCCACGCAGCGCCGCGAAGGGTACGAGCGCGCCCTGCGCGAAGCCGGGCGCTCCGTTGACAAGGCGCTGATTGCGGCGTCGGATGCGCTGCCTTTTGCCTTCGCTGAGAAAGGGGGCTACCAGGCTATGCAAGTGCTTTTGAATCAGCGTCCACGTCCTGGTGCTGTGTTTGCGGCATCGGACATGCAGGCGCTGGGGGCGCTCGACGCAGTCGAAGAGGCGGGGCTCTCAGTGCCAGGCGACATTGCCATTGTTGGGTTCGATGATACGGACCTAAGCCGCTTTGCCGGACTGACGACGCTGCGTCAACCTGCAGAAGCGATGGGGCGCCGTGCCACCGAGGCGCTGCTCCGCCACATTGAGCACAAAGATCAGCCGGTATCGAGCACGGTGTTAGCCCCGCAGCTTGTGGTGCGCAGCACCTGCGGAGCCGCTGAATCCCGCTCGGCAAACGGGCGGGCAGCCTCTGCCGACTCGGAGGAAGCGCTTGCGCCCTGAACACTTGAAAGCAGCATCCCCCATGAAATTGACAGCTAAATGAACAGCCTGCCGACTACATAGCCTGCACGGCTCCCACTTTACCCAAAACCCCAACGTATTTGTATGTCTAACAACAAACACGGTCTCATGCGACGTAGACGCTACCCCTATCTTCGGTCCGTAGTGATGATCGCTTGCCTGGTGCTATGGGTTGGAACGGCTTCGGCCCAGGACCAGCAAGAGATCAGCGGTACGGTGACCGATGCTTCGAATGGTGAGCCCTTACCGGGTGCCAACGTGACGGTTGTCGATGAGCCCATCGGCACGTCCACCAACGCCGACGGCGAGTACTCGCTGGAGGTCTCGGCCGAGACCGAGATGCTCCGCGTTTCCTTTATCGGATACGAAACCCAGGAAGTCGAAATTGATGGGCGCACGACCATCGACATTGCCCTGGCCCCCTCCGAAGCGCAGCTTGATGAGGTGGTTGTCATCGGGTACGGCACGCAAGAAGAGCGCGATGTGACGGGTGCTGTAGAGAGCGTGCGTACCGAAGACTTCAGCCAAACGCCTACTGTGAGCCCCGAAAACTTAATTTCGGGCAAAGTGGCTGGGGTGCAGATTAGTGCAGGCGACGGCTCTCCCGGAGGCGGCAATCTGGTTCGCATCCGTGGCGAGAACTCGTTCAGTGCGGGCAACGATCCGCTTTATGTGGTTGACGGGGTGCCGATCGATAACGGCGGTAACCGTGCACAGCGGAATCCGCTCAACTTCCTAAATCCGAGTGACATTGAGAGCATGACGGTGTTGAAAGATGCATCGGCGACGGCCATTTACGGGTCGCGTGGTGGCAACGGTGTCATTCTCATTGAGACGAAGCAGGCGAGCGAAGACGAAGGCCGCATTACCTATGACGGTTCCGTTTCAACCTCGGTGATCAACGATCGCGTAAGCATGATGGGGGCCGAGGAGTACCGCAACGTGGTACGCAACGATGGGCCCAGTCAGGCGATCGATCAGCTTGGACGCACGAATACCGACTGGCAAGACCTGGTAGAACGGCAGTCGTTTAGCCAGGAGCACTCGCTTAGCTTTGCGCGCGGCTATGAAGATTCCGACTTCCGCCTCTCGCTTGGCTATCTCGATCAAGAGGGTACGTTGCAAGGCTCCAGCACCGAGCGTATTAGTCTCTCGTTCAACTACAATCAGCAGTTCTTGGACGATGCGCTGAGTATCACAGCCAACCTGCGCGGTTCGCAAACGCAGGATGACTTTGAGCCCGGCGGCATGGTCGGCAACGCGGCCAGCTTCAATCCCACGGTGCCGGTGCGTGACGTAGACAGCCCATTCGGCGGATTCTTTGAGTGGGACGACCAACCGCTGGCAGAGGGAAACCCACTGGCTCAGTTGGTGCTTTCCCAAAATGAAGGGCAAGCCCGTCGCAGCCTCGGTAATGTTGAGGCTGAGTACCGCTTTCCCTTCGTAGAAGGCTTGAGTGCTCGCCTGAACGTAGGGTATGATGTGCAAGAAGGTGAGCAAGTCTTCTTTGCGCCGACAAACTTGAAGGAAGAGGCTGATCAGGGCGAAGATGCAGGAACAGTAGAACGTGCTAACTTCACGCGTACGAACTCGCTGCTCGATGCGTACCTGACGTACGACAATGAGTTTGATGAGATCGATAGCCGCTTCGACATCACGGCGGGATACTCGTATCAGGACTTTATCTCTAAATTCCCTGAGTTCACTGCGTTCGCGCTCGACAATAACATCTTCGGCGGGAGCAGTACCGGACCGGCTTCTGAATCAGAAACCTTCGTAGACGTGGTGCCGAACCGCCTGATCTCAGGGTTTGGTCGCATCAACTACACATACGCCGACCGTTACCTGGCCACCTTTACGGTGCGTCGCGACGGCTCCTCGCGCTTTGGTCCAGCGGAGCAATGGGGTACGTTCCCCTCAGCTGCTTTGGGCTGGCGCGTGGACGAAGAATCGTTTATGGATGATGTTGACTTCCTGTCGAGCTTGCGCCTCCGCCTGTCGTGGGGAATTACGGGTAACCAAGAGATTGGTAACTTCGGCTTTGAGCCGCTCTACACGCCGGGTGATGCCCAGTCGCAAGTGCAGTTTGGCAACCGCTTCGTTACTACGCTGCGTCCCAGTGCAGCTGATGAAGGCCTGAAGTGGGAAGAGAAAACGACCTATAATGCAGGAATTAACTTTGGCCTCTTCGATGAACGCTTCTCGGGATCCGTTGAAGTGTATCGCGAAGACACCGATGACCTGCTGCGTGTCATTCCTGTTGCAGCTGGAGCCAACCTCAGTAACCAACTGCTGACTAACATAGGGGAGGTGCGTAACCAGGGCGTAGAGACCTCGCTTGACCTGTCCATCTTCCGGGAAGGAGACTTTACGTGGGATGCACAGTTCAATGCTGCCTACAATGAGAACGAAATCCTCAAAATCTCGGATGACGAGGACTTTGAAGGGATCGAAACAGGCGGCATCTCAGGCGGAACCGGAAACAACGTCCAGATTCTGCGTGAGGGCGAGTCGCTGGGTACGTTCTTCCTGTACGAGCAGGAGTACGATGAAAACGGCGATCCGATCTTCTTCGAGCCTGGAAGTGAAGACTTCCAAGATAAACTCGACAGTCGCCGCCCGGTGGGCAATACCAGTCCCGATTGGGTGCTGGGCCACACATCGCAGTTTGCGTACCAGAACTTCGATGCCAGCATTTCGCTGCGCGCTCATATTGGCAACGACGTGTACAACAACAACGCGTCGAACTTTGGCCACTTGCAGCGCCTGACAGACGTGGTTGCATCGAACCTGCACACGTCGTACAACGAGACCGGCTTCACGCGTCCGCAGTACTTCTCGGACCTGTACCTGGAAGACGCCTCGTTCCTGCGTCTTGACAACGTATCAGTGGGCTACACCGTGCGTCAGATTCCGGGCGTCAATCAACTGCGCGTGTATGGCACGGCCAGCAATCTGCTTACGATTACGGGATACGATGGCCCCGACCCGGAAGTGAACGGCGGTATTGATAACAACCTGTATCCGCGTTCCCGCTCCTTCACTGCAGGCGTGAACCTGCAGTTCTAACGCGCATCTGCTTCTAACACGCATGCCCTCACACAACCGGACTCCATTATTATGTATCGAGCATTGAAGACTCCTTCCCGATTACTTCTCATGCTAACTCTGGCCACAGCCGTGCTGCTGGCCGGGTGCACCGACGTGGGCGTTGACCCAGAGAGCGACGCAAGCGCCGAAAACGTCTTTACCGATGATAGCTCTTACGAAGCCTACCTTGCGAAGCTGTACGGCGGCCTGAACATTACGGGTCAGCAAGGACCCGCTGGCAACGGCGACATCGGCGGCATTGACGAAGGCTTCTCCCAGTACATGCGCATGTACTGGAGCTTGCAGCAACTGCCAACCGACGAAGCCATTATCGCCTGGCAAGATGACGGCATTGAGCTGCTGAATACGCACACTTGGGACGAAAACAACCAGTTTGTGCGTGGCATGTATGACCGCATCTTCTTCCAGGTGTCGCAGTCAAATGAGTTCTTGCGTCAAACTACGACTGACTTGCTTGAAGGACGCGGAAACAGCCAGCAAGTGATAGAGGAAATGCCCCAGTTCCGTGCCGAGGCCCGCTTTCTGCGTGCCCTTAGCTACTGGCATGGCATTGACCTCTTTGGTAACATTCCGTTCGTAACCCAAGAGTTTGAGCGCGGCGCCGAGCCTCCAGAGCAAGCCACACGCGAAGAGGTCTTTAACTTCGTAGAGGACGAGCTGCTCGCAATTACGGGTGAAGCCGGTGACACCGAAGAAGTGCTGCCGCCTATCGGCGATGCCGAATACGGGCGGGCCGACCGCGGAGCCGCCTACATGCTACTGGCCAAGCTCTACCAGAACGCAGAGGTCTATATCGGCGAAAGTCGCTCTAACGATGTCGCCGAGTATACCTCCCGTATTATCGACTCAGGGGCGTACAGCCTGGAGGAGGAATACCACAACCAGTTCCTCGCGGATAATGAGTTCTCGCCAGAGTTCATCTTCGCAATCCCGCATGATGGAGAGCGCACGCAGCACTTTGGCGGCACCACGTTCCTCGGCAACGCTGCGCTGGGCGGGCAGGCTGACGACTTTGGCCTCTCGGGCTGGTTCGGCTTGCGCACGACCAGCGCTGTAGCCAACCGTTATGATTCCGATGACACGCGTCCGATTTTCCCGAATACAGCGGGAGATCAGTTCATCCAAGAGGGGCGCTCGAAGGAAATTACCGACATCGCTGACTTTGGCGGAGGTGGTGGGTACATCGTGCCGAAGTATCAGAACGTAACCTCGCAAGGCGAGCCAGGGCCGAACAATACGCACTCAGACGTTGACTATCCCGTCTTCCGCCTGGCCGACGCATACCTCATGTATGCTGAAGCAGCAGTGCGTGGCGCCGGCGATCTTAACCGGGCCGCCTCGCTGGTGAATGAGCTGCAAGAGCGTGCTGGCTTGCCGAGTGATCTTACAGCCGATGACCTCACGCTCGAGTTCATCCTCGACGAGCGCAGCCGCGAGTTGCTTTGGGAAGGCCACCGCCGCACCGACCTGATCCGCTTCGACCAGTTTACGGGCACCGACCTCGACTGGCCATGGACGCAGCGCGAGAACTTCTCGTCAGAAGACTTCCGGAAGCTCTTCCCGCTGCCTGGTTCGGAGTTGCGCGCCAACCCGACGCTGGAGCAAAACCCGGGCTACTCTTCTGCTGAGTAGTACATACGTCACTACGATGCTCAGGGCCTGCCTGTACGCAAGGTGCGTGTAGGCCCTGGGCACCAGTAGCGTTACCAGCCTCCCACCGTTTCACGTTGACTTTCCACAGTACTCCCTCTCCGATATGAACCATTTGGCCACACGATTGCTCGGCGTGGCGCTGATGCTTGTTGCAAGCATCGCGCTCGTTGGGTGCGACGATGAAATCACAAGCGTTGAAGATGTCGATATTCAGCCCAGTATCGACTTTCCTGGCAGTGTAAGCCTGACGCTGCTTAATGCCGACAGTCAGGCAGATTTCTCGGTTTCGTACCAAGGACTCGACGAAGTACCTACCGCCCAAGGATCAGGTGATCTCGTTGTCGAACTGGCTGATGAGTCAGGCTCGGCCAATCAGGGCGGCGAACGCCAATGGACCGTAGGCTATGACGGCTCAGTGAGCGGGGTAGCCGAAGAGACAATCACGATTACCACGCAGGGTGAAGGCGAGACGATCGAGGAGGAGGTGGACGTTACCATCAGCCCGTTCATCATCCAAAGCGACTTCCAGCCTGAATTCGTTGTCGTTGAAGATTATGAGGCAGAATTTGTCGATCAAGAAGGCGAAGACAATCCCGTGTCGCAGCGTCCGGTAACAACTGAGGGTGGAAGTGACGTCACGGTGCAGAGCGACCAGGTGTCAGAAAACACCAACGGCGCAAATGCCGCGCAGATCGACGCGGTTGCAGGCGGAGCCGTTACCATGGAAAGCACAGTGAGTGCACCCGGTGCGGATCTGTTCACGTTCCTGGTACGCTCCCCCGACTCGTCGTTCGACCTGACTCTCACCTTCGTCGAAGAAACCGACAGCGGTACCACCGAGCACACCATTGAGGTGCCGATCTCAGAAACGAGTGCCTGGCGCCAGTACGGCATTGGCTTCTCGCAGATTGGAGAAGACTTCGATCCGGTGGCAGCCCGCGCAGGAGGCAGTGGCTCGCTGCAAAGCGTAAGCCTGTCTACGGATGCCGACGTGTCCTTCCAGGTCGACGAGTTTATGCTGGGTACGGAGCAAGGGCCCATTGCCGAGATCAACGACTTTGAGACGACGGGCAACGCCTACATCACGTTCAGCGGTGCCAGCTACGGCTTCACCGATCAGGTGGCCGATAATGCATTGGGGGCCCGCGCCCGCGATCTTGCAAACGTGAACTTCTTTGGGTACAACCAAAACGGTATTCGCATTGCAAATGGGAGCGAAGGCGTGCTGAAGTTCCGAATCGGCAACATTGAAGAAGCCACCGACTTGCGCGTCTTCTTCGAAACCGATGCGGGTGATGACGATGGATTTGGATTCGATAATGGTCCGGTGCTCTCGTTCGAAGCAAGCGAGGGTTGGCAAGACGTTGAAGTCCCACTCAGCGACCTCGGTGAGGACCCTGGTGCCATTGCGAATGGCCTCACCAACGTGGGCTTTCAAGTTGAAGGAGGAGGCAGTGGTTTCCTCCTTGACGACATCCGGATCGACGCCACCGGCAACTAACCCTTCAAGCGGATACCTCCGTTTGTAGGCTCCGGTGAAGCGTGCGCGCAGCAGGTAGGTACCAGGCCTGCTGCGTGCACTCTTTGCGGAGCGGAACAAGTACTACACCGAACACAACCATGCCGCATAGACGGCGGTAGCGGTTGACAGAGCGCTGTGCTCTGCATCCCCATATATCCCAATATCACGTTCTTGGGCCTTTTCAATTGACCCGTCCTGTCGCTATGCTGTCGTCTACGACTTCTCGTGCTGTCTCTTTCATGCTTGTCCTTGTCTTGTGGGGCGTGGCCGCTGTGGGGGCGTATGCGCAAATCAGCACCGACCCTGCTGTGCCAACGGTTAACAACCCGGTTACGGTGCAGTTTGATGCGTCGGATACCCCCCTGGCTGGATTCAACGGCGACATCTATGCGCACACGGGCGTAACCACCGACCAGAGCGATCCGGAGTGGACCTGTGTCAAAAACCACTGGCCCACCTCCGACGATTTTTCTGGAGAACGTGCGGATACGCGTCTCACAGAGGTTGGTGATGACCAGTACGAGCTCGACATCGAGGACATCCGCGCCTATTACAACGACAACGAAACCGGCTGTACCCTCGGCGAAGATGAGGTCATCCAGACAATGAACTTCGTCTTCCGGGATACGGACGGCGAAACGCAGACCGACGATCTGATCGTCGAACTCGGTGACCCCGATGCTTCACTCTCGCTGGCGATTACGAATCCGCAGGTGCCGGATCTGAATCCGCTCATTGTGGATAACGGCGAAACTGTCACCATTGAAGCCGAAGCCGTCGAGTCGGGGGAGGACCTGGAGGAGATGACGCTCTCGCTCGATGGCGAGGAGCAAACCTCCACCACCGAAACCACGCTGTCGTATCCTCTAACCTTTAACAGCTCGGGCACGCGCACGCTCGAAGTATCGGCGCGCGGCACCAGTGGCACAGAGCTTTCCGAGGGATTCGATGTGGTGGTAGCCCCTGAAGTGGCAGATGAGGCACGCCCCTCTGGCATCGAAGACGGCATCACGTACAACAGCGACACGTCGGTGACCCTCTCGATGTACGGACCCGGGAAAGAGCACGTGTACGTGATCGGCGATTTCAACGACTGGACCGTCAGCAACGACTATGCGATGACACGCGACCCGAACGGCGAGGAGTCGGGCGGGCAGGAGCACTGGTGGATCACCATCGACGGGCTGGAGCCTGGGCAAGAGTATCGCTTTCAGTACCTCGTGGATGGTGAGATTCGTATGAGCGATCCGTTTTCGGCAAAGGTGCTCTCGCCTGAAGACAGCTTCATCGAAGACAGCACGTACCCGGATCTCATCCCGTATCCTGACGACGAAACCGAGGGCATGGTCTCGGTGCTGGAACCCGCCCAGCCGGAGTTTGACTTCAGCGAGTTCGAACGGCCCGACCCCGATGAGCTTGTGGTGTATGAGCTGCTCCTGCGCGATTTTGTGGAGGAAAGCACGTACAGCACCCTCACCGATACGCTCAGCTACCTCGATAACCTGGGCGTGAACGCCATCGAGCTGATGCCGGTCTCGAACTTCGATGGGAACCTGAGCTGGGGCTACAACCCAAATCATCACCTGGCGCTCGACAAGTCGTACGGTCCGCCCGAAGACTTCAAGCAGTTCGTAGACGAAGCGCATCAGCGCGGCATTGCTGTTATTCTGGACGTGGTGTACAACCACGCGACCGACCGCTCGCCGCTCATTCAGGTGGGCGTAGACGAGCTGCGCGGCCCGGGTCATGCGTTTAACGTGTTCAACCATCTG
>NZ_JAWOAR010000054.1:0-5872 GCF_046498435.1 Longimonas sp.
CGGGCGGTGTGCACGTCGAAGAAGGTGGGGGCTTCGCGGAGCGAGTCGGGCACGGCGTGGCGCAGGGGATGCACAGCAAAGGTGCCCTGGGCATCGGGACGCAGCTGGGCGACGGTGCCTACGCCGCCCATGAAAAGCGTGCTGTCGGGGCCAGGGGCCAGGCTGCGCACGGGACTACCATCGGGAAATGCGAAGCGCCGCCATTCCACGCCATCAAACTGACGGATGGACCGCTGGATAGCCATGTAGAGGAGCCCGCGTGCGTCTTGAGCCAGCGCCCAGGTTTCGTCGTTGCCGTCGTAGATGCCGGGCGGCACGGTACGGACGACAGGGTAGAGGGTATCGGGCGGGGCAGTCGGCTGGGCTTCTGCCCAATCAGGGCACAGGACCGTGCCTGCGAGCACACTGATTATCCCCAGAACCAGCCATCGGAAGCGGTGCTGAGAAACAGCGTATTGAGTGCACATCAAAAGGGCCGACGGTACAAATGGGCGGATGCGTGAACGGGCACACGCAACGTAGCAGTCCCGCTATCAAGATGCAACGCCTGAACATGGAAGGGATGGATCCCAGGTCGGGGCTGCGTTGTGTCCGGGATGATGTACGAGGGGCTTCCCGTTAGACCTGACAGGTCTCGGAGACCTGTCAGGTCTTTAGAGAAAACCCGTTCGAGAGCATTGTCACCGCAGGTCGCCATCGCCGCGAGTGGGGAGCGTGGTGTGGCCGGTGAGGTAGCGGTCGACGGTGCGGGCACACTCGCGTCCGTCGGCGATGGCCCACACGACGAGGGAGGCGCCCCGTGTGGCATCGCCCGCCGAGAAGATGCCGGGCGTATCGGTCGTGTAGTCGGCATCGGTGGCAACGCGGCCCCGGTCGTCGAGCGACACATTGAGCGGATCGAGCAGGGCTTCGCGCTCGGGCCCCTCGTAGCCGATGGCGAGGAGCACCAGATCCGCCGGACGCGTGCGTTCGGTGCCAGAGATGTGCTCTTTGCGGCGCTGCCCGTTGTCGTGGTGCCAGCGCACATCGGCACAGCGGATGCGCTCCACGTGACCGTCGCCCTCAAACGCGATCACATCGGTATTCCAGACGCGCTCGACGCCTTCTTCGTGCGAGATGCTGACGGTGAGCGTGCCGGGCGCAAACGGCCACGGGTGGTCGTCGGGGCGCTCGGTGGGCGGCTGTGGACCATGCGTAATGTTGGTGATGGAGGCGGCGCCCTGTCGGTGTGCGGTGCCGATGCAGTCGCTCGCGGTGTCGCCGCCGCCCAGCACCACCACGTGCTTCCCTTCGGCATCGATTTCCGGCAGATAGTCGAGGTCGGGTGCGCTGCCGTCGGTGGCGATGTGACTCTGGCGATGCAGATACGGCCAGGCAAAGTGGATGCCGTCAAGCTCGCGCCCCGGCACGGGCAGATCACGCGGGCGCAGCGATCCGATGCAGAGCACGACAGCATCGGCGCTGGCATGGAGCGTATCGATGGAGCGGTCGGTGCCCACTTCAACCCCACACTCAAACTGGATGCCCTCGGCACGCAGCAAGTCGATGCGACGGTCGATGATGGACTGCGGCAGTTTGAAGTTGGGCACGCCCGAGTGCAAGAGTCCACCGGGACGGTCATCGCGCTCGTAGACGGTGACGCTGTGGCCGGCTCGGTTGAGCTGCTGCGCGCAGGCGAGTCCGGCGGGGCCAGAGCCTACAACGGCGACCTGGAAATCGGTGCGCGTGTCGGGCGGATTCGGCTGCACCCACCCCTCACGAAAGGCGTGCTCAACGATGGCCTGCTCGATCTGCTCAATGGCCACCGGCTCGGCCACGAGTCCAGCCACACACGCCGACTCGCACGGCGCCGGGCAGATGCGTCCGGTAAACTCGGGGAAGTTGTTCGTAGCGGCAAGCTGCTCGTACGCGGCTTTCCAATTGCCCTCACTAACCAGCATGTTCCAGTCGGGGATGCGGTTGCCGAGCGGGCAGCCCGACTGGCAGAACGGCACGCCGCAGTCCATGCACCGATGCGACTGCGCGCGAGCTTGTTCGTCAACGACCGGTAGATAGACCGGGTCGTTGTCTTGGATCCGCTCTTCGACCGAGCGCTTGGGCAGATTCTCGCGCGGCTGGTGGATGAAGGCTTTGGGATCGGGCATAGGGTAGGGGTACTGGTTATGTCGTGGCGAGAGTAGACCTGTTTGAACCGGGGATGTCGACGTTTATCCAGTAGCGGGCTCGCCCTGGATGCAAACTTGAGCCGGGCGACTTACTCATGTGTCTATCTTTAACATCCAAAGGTACCAGTGAAAAATCGCAAACTTGTCATTACGCGTCCGTAGTACGGTGTCGTATGTGGTTGTTTGGGCGGTTTGAGAGCACGGAATCCCTCCCCCTAAATCCTCCTCCTCCGAGGGGGACTTCAAGAGGACGCCCTCTGGTTCCTTCCTCCCCGGGGAGGAAGGGTAGGATGGAGGGGACTCGCGCCGAAGTATCCCAATCCACATGATCTGTCAGGTTGTGCGCCGAGCGCCGCGTCGGTTGCAGGCTCCCTCCTCGTAATGACAGTTTTGGACCATAACTTTCAGGTGTCACACACCACTACTGGTGTGTCACAGGTCAATGGTTGGGTAGCGTGGGCGAATGATTGGCATGAAAGGTCACAAAAGATCCCGGATCAGCGGCGCCAGGGGCGCCTTGCCTGTCCTGAACTCGATTCAGGATCTGGATGACTATAAAATAGGAGTTCGTGCATTACCCTATGAATCACGTGTGACAGAGCACTACGGCCTCACAACCGCCTCATCTTCTGCAGGCGTGGCGTCCACATCTTCGAATGGAGGCCCGTTCTTCAGAGCATCCTTAAACGCCTTCGGAAAGACCTTCACGAACTCGGTGCAGATGTCAGGCCAGCGATCGAGTACGGTCTGTGCGGTGGGACTGCCGGTGGCGTTGTGGTGGGCATCCACGAGTTGGTGGATGCGGAGGGCGTCATCGGAGCCGGGTGGTACGTCGTGCAGATCGACCATTTTGGTGTTGCAGCGACGCCTGAACGTGCCCGCACGGTCCCACACGTAGGCGAGACCGCCACTCATCCCCGCCGCAAAATTGCGTCCGGTGGAGCCAAGCACGACCACGCATCCGCCGGTCATGTATTCGCAGCCGTGATCGCCCACGCCCTCGACCACCGCCTCGGCCCCACTGTTGCGCACCGCAAAGCGCTCGCCCGCCTGTCCGCGACAGAGCAGCCGACCGCTCGTGGCCCCGTAGAGCGCCACGTTGCCGGTGACGGTGGCGTCTTCGGGGCGATAACCGGCATCTTCGGGCGGACGCAGCACGATGCGCGCTCCAGAGAGGCCCTTACCCAGGTAGTCGTTGGCAATGCCGCGCACATCGAACGTGAGCCCGCGCATCCCAAACGCCGCAAAACTCTGTCCGGCAGTGCCGGTGCAGCGGAGCGTGATGGTGTCGGTGGGCAGGCCGTCGTCGCCGTGCGCCTGCACCACTGCGCGGCTGAGCAGCGTGCCGACGGTGCGGTTCTGGTTCGTGATGGGTACATCGAGCGTGACCGGGGTGCCCTCGTTGAGCGCCGGAGCGGCCTGGTTGATAAGCGCATGGTCGAGGGCTTCGTCGAGTCCGTGATCCTGGGCGGTGGCGGCGGCATCTTCGCGCAAAGCTGCGGGCACATGCCCCTGCGTAAGCAGCGATCCCAGTTCCAGTCCGCGGCGTTGAGCGTCGGGATGTGGCAGCAGCCGATCGGTGCGTCCCACAAGCTCGTTGAACGTGCGCACACCGAGCCGCGCCATGTGCGAGCGGACTTCTTCGGCAATCAGGTAGAAGTAGTTGATGACCTGCTCGGGCGTGCCGTCGAACTTCGCGCGGAGCTCGGGGTCTTGCGTGGCGATGCCCACCGGACACGTGTTCAGGTGGCACTTGCGCATCATGATGCAGCCCAGCGAGATGAGCGGCGCGGTGGAGAACCCAAACTCCCGCGCCCCCAGTAGCGCCCCAATCACAACATCGCGCCCGGTGCGCAGACCGCCGTCGGTTTCGAGGCTCACGCGGTTGCGCAGGCCTTGCTTCGTGAGCATCTGATGCGCATCCGCCAGGCCCATCTCCCACGGCAGCCCCGCATGCATGATCGACGTCTGCGGCGAGGCTCCGGTGCCCCCGCTGTGTCCGCTAATAAGAATGTGGTCGGCTTTGGCCTTGGCAACACCCGCGGCCACGGTGCCCACGCCCGCCTCGCTCACCAGCTTCACGCTGATGCGCGCCTCCGGATTGGCATTCTTGAGGTCGTAGATGAGCTGGGCCAGGTCTTCAATCGAGTAGATGTCGTGGTGCGGCGGCGGTGAAATCAGCGTCACGCCGGGCACTGCGTAGCGCAGCCGGGCAATCAGCTCGTTGACCTTGCCGCCGGGCAACTGGCCGCCCTCGCCTGGCTTGGCGCCTTGGGCCACCTTGATCTGCAGCACATCGGCATTGACCAGATATTCCGGGGTGACACCGAAACGGCCAGAAGCGATCTGCTTGATCTTGGAGCTGCGCGAAGTGCCGTAACGGGCAGGATCCTCACCGCCTTCACCCGAGTTCGAACGCGCGCCAAGGCGGTTCATCGCCTCGGCAATCGCTTCGTGGGCTTCCGGCGACAATGCCCCCAGGGAAATACCGGCCGAATCGAAACGCTTGAAGATGCTCTCCAAAGGCTCGACCTGGTCGATATCGATTGGCGTCTGATCGTCACGCAGGCGCAGCAGGTCGCGTAGGGAGGCAACCGGACGGCTGTTGACCAGTCCCGCGTACTCCAGATACTTGTCGTAGCTGTCGCCCTGTACTGCATCCTGCAGCGCCCGCACGACGTCCGGGTTGTAGGCGTGGTATTCGCCGCCAAAGATGAACTTCAGCAGACCGCCCTGCTGGATCGCCTTGCGCGGATTCCAGGCTTCGTTGGCCAGCAGACCCTGCTCCATTTGCAGATCACTGAAGCGCGCGCCCTGAATCCGGCTGACCACACCGCGGAAGCAGACGTCGACGATCTCATCGGCCAGGCCGACCGCTTCGAACAGCTGCGCGCCGCGGTAGGAGACGATGGTGGAGATACCCATCTTCGACAGGATCTTCAACAGGCCCTTGGAAATGCCCTTGCGGTAGCTCTTGAACACCTCATAGAGGTCACCGATGACTTCACCGGTACGAATCAGGTCGCCAAGCACTTCGTAGGCCAGGTACGGATAGACCGCAGTAGCGCCAAAGCCGATCAGTACCGCGTAGTGATGCGGATCGCGAGCAGTAGCGGTTTCAACCAGGATGTTGCAGTCGCATCGCAGGCCCACTTCGATCAGATGGTGATGCACCGCGCCCACGGCCAGAGCCGCATGAACCGGCAGCTTGCCTTCTTCGATATAGCGGTCGCTGAGCACCAGCAGCGTCTTGCCCTCGCGTACTGCGGCTTCGGCTTGCAATGCGATGTCCTTGACCGCTTCGCCCAGGGGCATGTCCGCCGCGACGTTCAGCTCGATGCGCTGGACGGCGAAACCCGGGCGCTCGAGATTCATCAATGTGCGCCACTTGGCGGGCGACATAACCGGGCTGCTGAGAATCGCCCGATTGGCGTGCTCGGCGGTTTCCTCGAACACATTGCGCTCAGCGCCGACACAGGTTTCCAGCGACATGACAATCGCTTCACGCAGCGGATCGATCGCCGGGTTGGTGACCTGAGCAAACTGCTGACGGAAATAGTCGTACAGCGGCCGCTGTTTGGCGGACAGTACCGCCATGGGAGTATCGTCGCCCAAACCATGTTCCCTGTGCTCAGTCCCGATGAAATGGCGGGACATTACAGTGAAAACGATGTGTCACAAGCAGTGCGGCGTGGCGTCATAACAGG
>NZ_JAWOAR010000057.1:0-14525 GCF_046498435.1 Longimonas sp.
GTTATGGCGAAGGAGGCATTTGAGCGGAAGAAGCCGCACGTAAACATTGGGACGATCGGGCACGTCGATCACGGGAAGACGACGCTGACGGCAGCGATCACGAAGGTGCTGGCCGAGCAGGTGGGCGGCGCAGCCGAGCGGACGTTCGACTCGATCGACAACGCGCCGGAAGAGCGCGAGCGCGGGATTACGATTGCGACGAGCCACGTTGAGTACGAGACGGAGGCGCGCCACTACGCCCATGTGGACTGCCCCGGCCACGCTGACTACGTGAAGAACATGGTGACCGGCGCGGCGCAGATGGACGGCGCCATTTTGGTGGTGGCCGCTACCGACGGCCCAATGCCGCAGACGCGCGAGCACATTCTGCTGGCGCGGCAGGTGGGCGTGCCGTTTTTGGTTGTGTTCATGAACAAGGTGGACCTCGTTGACGACGAGGAGCTGCTGGAGTTGGTGGACATGGAGGTGCGCGACCTGCTGGAGAGCTATGAGTTTCCGGGGGACGAAATCCCGGTGATCCGCGGCTCGGCGCTGAAGGCGCTGGAGTCGGATGCGGACGCGGAAGCGAAGATCATGGAGCTGATGGATGCGGTCGACGAGTACATACCGACGCCGGAGCGCGACATTGACAAGCCGTTTTTGATGCCGGTCGAGGATATTTTCTCGATCACGGGCCGAGGCACAGTGGTGACAGGCCGGATTGAGCGCGGTCGGATTGAGACGGGCGACGATGTGGACATTGTCGGGATTGAGGAGGAGAAGCTGACCTCGACGATCACCGGAATTGAGATGTTCAACAAGACGCTCGACTCGGGAGAAGCCGGAGACAACGCGGGGCTGCTGTTGCGAGGGACCAAGAAGGAAGAGGTCTCGCGCGGGATGGTGGTGGCCGAGCCGGGATCGGTGACGCCGCACAAGGAGTTTGAGTGCGAGGTGTACGTGCTGTCGAAAGACGAGGGCGGGCGCCACACGCCGTTCTTCCCGGGATACCGCCCGCAGTTTTACTTCCGTACGACGGACGTGACGGGAGACATTGAGTTGGAGGAAGGCGTTGAGATGGTGATGCCGGGCGACAACGCGACGTTTACGGTGGAGTTGATCCAGCCGGTTGCGTTGGAGGAAGGCCTGCGCTTTGCGATCCGCGAAGGCGGACACACCGTCGGCGCTGGCGTCGTCACCGATATCCTCGACTAAGAAGACCTATTAAAAGTTACAGTGCGGGGCGCGTCGATTGGCGCGCCCGACACACGGGCGTAGCTCAATTTGGCAGAGCAGCGGTCTCCAAAACCGCCGGTTGCGGGTTCAAGTCCTGCCGCCCGTGCAAGCAATGCGTTTTACCTCACCAAGTGTGCTGCGACGCAGTACGCTTCCAAGACCCTGTATGCTATGACGTGGCTCCGCAACTACATTCAAGAGGTCGTAGCCGAAATGAAGAAGGTGAGTTGGCCAAGTCGCGACGAACTCATCAGTAGCACGCTCATCACTCTTTTGGGGACCGTGCTGATCTCTGGGTTCATCTTTGTGGCTGATCAGATTGTGAGCACCATTATGGGTTTCCTCTACTAAGCTGACCGGTCATACGCTAATGCGAGGCGTAGAGCGCTAACACGCTCATGCCTGTGTATCAGCATGCTATAGATGCGAATTGCCCCACCTTTTTGCTCTCGCCCATCACGATTACCCACTCCCATGTCAAGCGGAAACGGCATCAAGAAATGGTTTGTGCTTCGGACATTCTCCGGGCATGAGAAGAAAGTGCGCCGTTTCCTGGAGAGTGAGTTAGAGCGTCTGGATATGGAAGATCTCGTTGATGAGATCCTTATCCCTACAGAGACGGTTTTTGAGATGCGTGGTGGGAAGAAGAAGACCAAAGAGAAAACCTTCTTCCCGGGTTACATCTTGCTCCATGCCACAATGAACGATCAGCTTCAGCACACCGTGTCGGGGCTGCCGTCGGTCATTGGGTTTCTTACATCGGGCACAGGAGATGACCCCACGCCGCTCCGGCCAGACGAAGTGCAGCGCATCTTGGGCCGCATGGACCGTGCCGATGCAATGGGCGAACAGCCTGAAATTCCGTTCAAGGTCGGCGATCCCGTCAAGGTGGTTGATGGCCCCTTCGATAGCTTCAATGGATTCGTTGAAGAGGTGTATCCAGAGAAAATGAAGGTGCGTGTTATGGTTTCCATCTTCGGACGTAAAACGCCAGTTGAACTTGATTACTTGCAGGTTGAGCACGAGGAGTAGCTTGCCCCTGCATCTTTCTGATGGCAGTCTCCAATACACATAGAGGCTGCCTTGCGGATGACACGAAGGCCCCCACTGAACACGGTGGACCGGGCCTTTTTCCATGCAAACCGCTTGGTTACACTGCTTAAGTATTACCCTCACAAACAAGAGCGTGGGAGCCCACTTGGGCGTTTGAACCGCGTACCAACCTATGGCAAAACAAGTAAATACCCAGATCAAGCTCCAAATTAAAGCCGGACAGGCGAATCCGGCCCCGCCCATTGGCCCAGCGCTGGGTCAGCACGGCGTGAACATCATGGAGTTCTGTAAAAAGTTCAACGCCGAAACGCAGGATCAGATGGGCCTGTTGCTGCCGGTGGTAATTACGGTATACGCAGATCGCTCCTTCGACTTCATCGTCAAGAGCCCGCCTGCTTCCGTGTTGCTGAAGCAAGTTGCAGGTATTGAAAGCGGTGCAGGCGACCCGCTCCGCCAGAAGGTGGCTACAGTGTCGTGGGATGACTGCCGCGACATTGCCGAGCGCAAGATGGAAGACCTGAATGCGCACACCATTGAGCAGGGCGCTCACATGATTGCGGGAACAGCACGTTCCATGGGCATCAAAGTGAGTGATAAGCCCGAAGGATAGCACGCCCCGAAAGAATGTGCTGCGGAATTAAATACGCAGCGCACCTTTCCGATACTGATTTCTATGAACCGCGCGGGAGTCTGCTATGAGCAGGCGGTTGTACCGCACAACCTACCAACCTATGGCAAAACGAGGAAAACGATACATCGACGCGGAAGCCCTCATTGAAGAGGCGTCCGGCCCCTCCACGCTTGAAGATGCAGCTGCTCTTGCCAAAAAGACGGCTACAGCCAGCTTCGACGAATCTATTGACCTGGACGTACGTCTGGGTGTTGATCCACGCCATGCCGACCAGATGGTGCGCGGCGCGGTTGTGCTCCCGCACGGCACTGGTAAGGAAACCGTTGTGCTTGTGCTTGCCAACGAGAGCAAGCAGGCCGAAGCGGAAGAGGCGGGAGCCGACTACGTGGGACTTGAGAAATACGTAGAGCGTATTCAGAATGACAACTGGCTCGACTTCGACGTGGTCATTGCGACCCCCGACGTCATGGCACAAGTTGGACGCCTGGGGCGCATTTTGGGCCCTCGTGGCTTGATGCCGAATCCGAAGAGCGGAACCGTTACGATGGATGTAGCGGAAACCGTGCAAGAAGTGAAGTCGGGCAAGATCGAGTTTCGGGTCGACAAGCATGGCAATCTGCACACGGCGGTTGGGAAAGCCTCCTTTTCGGCTGAAGAACTCGCCGACAATGCCCGAGCCTTCTTGAAGGAAGTTGTGCGTCTGCGCCCCGTCTCGGCGAAAGGGCTGTACCTGCGCTCGATCACCCTCTCGGCTACGATGGGCCCGCCTGTTCCGGTGGAACGCAGCATGGTGCTCACCGAAACACGCTAACTGCTGCCTGCGCGCCCTTCCTGTTTCCCTCCTTTTGGACCCTTTGCTGATATGCCTCTAACGCGAGCCAAAAAGGCTGAGATCATTGACGGTCTCAGCGAACAGTTTGAATCCTCCTCGATCATCTACCTGACAAACTTTTCGGGCTTAACGGTGGCCGAGACCAACGAGCTTCGCGCTCGTTTCCGGGATGCTGATGTTGAGTACACGGTGTGTAAAAACACGCTGGCCCAACTGGCGATTGACCGCATCGATAATACCGACATTGAGGTGCTTTCGGAGCACTTTAGTGGCCCCACCGCTGTTGCGTTTAGCGACGACCCGGCCAAGCCCGCTCGCGTCATTCAGGACTTTCTGAAAGACAACGAGAGCGAGCGTCCTGAACTGAAAGTCGCCTACATTGAAGGCGACCTGTACGACGGCCCCGATGCGCTCGATGCCCTTGCCAAGCTGAAATCGCGCGAGGAGCTTATCGGAGACATCGTGGGGCTGCTCTTGGCGCCCGCACAGAATATTTCCGGTGCTCTTACCGGTCCTGCCAGTACGCTGGCTGGAGCCATTCAGAGCATTGCCGATGGCGACGACGAATAACGTGTGCGTCGCATAACATTCAGGCTCATAGCGAGCCTGTCAACGCGCGAGACGTTTTTGGGAGCCAGGAGTCGTATGCGTTCATGCAAAAAGCTTCGCCTCCCCCGAGCGTCATCCGCCCTTTTTCGTACTCTCCCTTAATATGCAGCGCAGTGCCCTCCTGACCGGGTGCACAGACCGCTTGCAGGAACCTAAATACTGACCTATGGCAGACATCAAAGAAATTGCAGAGCAACTCGTTGGACTTACTATTCAAGAAGCCAGCGAGCTTGCAAACTACCTCGAAGAAGAATACGACATCAAGCCGGCTTCGGCAGGTGTAGCTGTAGCGGCCCCGGGTGCAGCGGGCGGCGATGGCGATGGCGCCGAAGAGAAGACCGAGTTTGACGTGGTGCTGACGGGCGTAAGCGGTAACAAGATTGCCGTGATTAAGGAAGTCCGTTCCATCACTGGTCTTGGACTCAAAGAGGCGAAGGCAGTCGTCGATGAAGCGCCCAGCCCCGTCAAGGAAGCGGTGTCGCGCGAGGACGCCGACGAACTCAAAGCGCAACTCGAAGAAGCCGGCGGCGAGGTCGAACTTAAGTAGCACACAGCAGCCTATGGAGAGCCTGGTTTGTTCTCTGTAGAGTACGCTCAACGCGTGTCAAGGGCCGACCTCTCATCGTAGAGATCGGCCCTTGCTGTTGCGTGATGCTTCGTGCGCGATGCTTCGGTATGTATTTCTCCGGTGCTTAGGCACGAGGCTTTCCATAATCATAGCGATACAGCCATCGATACATATGAAGACATCCTCTGCGACCCCTTACATTCGTCCTTTGGACAGAACGGTACAGAGAGGCTATGCCAGTAGAATGGGGCGTTTTGGCAAAATGCCGATGTGCTGAAACAACTGCATAGGGTGACTGTATTCACCTTTGCTGTGATTCGCGAACCCTCGCCCACATAGCGACGCTCAGCACGTCGTTCGGTAGGGCCTCCTGCGAACGAACGCCCCCTGGTATTGAAGCATCTGTCGCTATTACCACCGTGCTCCCATCCGCCCTAACCGCCTTCCCTGTGCGGATGAGAGCATTCTCATTTCTGCTGCACCATCAACGCGTGCGTCATTCCTCATCGTTAGGATCGACTACGGCTTGTGCCCGCATCTTCCGTTGCGCCTGACACACAGGAACGCACGCTTGCGCGTATTTCCCAACTGTTTAAGGAGTTATTCCGCCTATGCCCACGCTGCTCAGCGGTGACATCGTTACAAACGGTCACCTGGAAGACCCGCCCGACCGCGAATCCTTTGCTCGAATCCCAACGGTTTGGGATTATCCCGACTTTCTGGATATCCAGCTCAAGTCGTTCCATGACTTTGTACAAGACGACGTTCCCCCCGAAGATCGAGAGGACGACGAAGGGCTGCAAGAGGTGTTCAACGAGCACTTCCCCATTCAAGACAGCCGTGAGCGCTACACGCTTGAGTTTGTAAACTACGGGCTCGATGCGCCGAAGCATACCATTGAGGAATGCATTGCGCAGGGGCTCACGTATTCGGTGCCCTTGAAGGCCACACTGCGCCTCTCCAGCAAAGAAGAAGACGGCGACGATGAAGCCATCGAAGCCATTGAACAAGAAGTGTACCTTGGTACGCTTCCGTTTATGACTGCTCGTGGTACGTTTATTGTGAACGGGGCCGAACGCGTTATTGTCGCCCAGCTTCACCGGAGTCCGGGGCTGTTTTTCGGAACCGATACCCACTCGAACGGCACACAGCTATTCTCTGCTCGCGTCATTCCGTTCCGAGGCTCCTGGATGGAGTTTGCGACTGACATCCGAAACGTGCTGTGGGCCTACATCGATCGGAAAAAGAAAGTACCCGTTACCACGCTGCTTCGTGCGCTCGGCATCTCGTCGGACGATGAGATCATCAACCTGTTCGACCTGGCTGATACGGTCGAAGTCGATAGTCAAGAGGCGTTCAACGAGTATGTAGACCGCGAGCTTGCAACGTCGGTCATCGTGGAGCGCAAGGTTGAAATCGTCGATGAAGACACCGGCGAAGTGGTCGAGGAAGAGATCGAGCGCGAGGTCATCCTGCCTGCCGAACATGTGCTGGAGGAAGAAGACTGGGAGACGATCAGCGAGTATGACATCGAGCGCATGTATCTTGTGCGCGAAGACCGCGAGGAAGACGAGCTCGACATGAGCACGCTCGTGGAAACGCTCAAGAAAGATGCGACGCACAACGAAGAGGAAGCTCTCCGCGAAATCTACCGCCAACTGCGCGGTTCGGAAGCGCCCGATCTCGAATCCGCCCGAAACGCCCTGGAGCGGCTCTTCTTCTCGGATAAGCGCTACGACCTCGGCGATGTGGGCCGCCACCGCATCAACAGCCGCTTGCAGATCGACGTGGACCCGGATACCACGGTCCTCACGCGCGACGATGTGGTCGGCATTGTGCAAGAGCTCATCAAGCTGAAAAATGGGCAGGTCACGCCCGACGACATTGACCACCTCAGCAACCGTCGTGTGAAAACGGTGGGCGAGCAGTTGGGCTCCCAGTTCTCGCTGGGCCTGGCACGCATGTCGCGCACCATCAAGGAGCGCATGAATCTGCGGGATGCCGACAAGTTTACCCCGCAAGACCTGGTGAATGCGCGGACCATTTCGAGCGTGATTAACACGTTCTTTGGGACGAACCAGCTCAGCCAGTTCATGGATCAGACGAATCCGCTGGCCGAACTCACAAACAAGCGCCGCCTCTCCGCACTGGGTCCGGGTGGGCTGACACGCGAACGGGCCGGGTTCGAGGTGCGCGATGTGCATTACACCCACTACGGGCGCCTCTGCCCCATTGAAACCCCCGAGGGGCCGAACATCGGGCTGATTTCATCGCTTTGTGTGCACGGCGTCATTAACGAGTTCGGCTTCATCGAAACGCCGTACCGGGTGGTGAAAGACGGCATTGTAACAGAAGAAGTCGAGTATCTGGCGGCTGACCAGGAAGATCGTCACGTCATTGCGCAGGCCAACGCGCCGATCGACGAAGACGGCAACTTCCAGACCGACCAAGTCACGTGTCGGCATCAGGGTGATTTCCCCATCGTACCGCCCGAAGAGGTGGAATACATGGACGTAGCCCCGAACCAGATTGTGTCGCCATCGGCCAGTCTTGTGCCGTTCCTTTCGCACGATGACGCCAACCGCGCGCTCATGGGCTCAAACATGCAGCGCCAGGGTGTGCCTCTGCTGCGTAGCGACTCGCCTATCGTAGGCACTGGTCTTGAAGGCCGTGCTGCGAAAGACTCGCGTGCAGTCATTGTGGCCGAAGGCAAAGGCGAAGTTGAGTATGTGGATGCCGAGCGCATCGTTGTCCGCTACGAAGAAGACGCTGCCAAAGACGATCTTACCTTTGGAGATCCGGTGCGCGAGTACAAGCTCGTGAAGTTCCGCCGCACCAACCAGGACACCTGCATGAATCAGAAACCGATTGTGCAGGTCGGCGACAAGGTAGAAGAAGGCACCGTGATGACCGAAGGCTTCGCCACAGAAAAAGGCGAGTTGGCCCTCGGGAAGAACGTGCTCTGTGCGTTTATGCCGTGGCATGGCTACAACTTTGAGGATGCCATTGTCATCAGCGAGCGCCTCGTGGCCGACGACGTGTACACCTCGGTGCATATCGAGGAGTTTGAGCACGAAGTGCGCGACACGAAGCGCGGCGAAGAGGAACTGACACGCGAGATTCCGAACGTCTCGGAGGAAGCCACGAAAGATCTCGACGAACGCGGCATCATTCGCGTTGGGGCCGAGGTCAATCCCGGCGACATCATTGTCGGCAAGATTACGCCGAAGGGTGAAACCGACCCTACGCCCGAAGAGAAACTGCTGCGCGCCATCTTTGGCGATAAGGCGGGCGATGTGAAAGACGCCTCGCTGAAGGCCAAGCCGGGTATGGACGGCGTCGTAATTGATACGAAGCTGTTCAGCCGCCGTCAGCTTGACCCTGCATCCAAGAAGATGGAGGAGAAGCGCCTCGAAGCCATCGAGGAGACGCACATGCGCGAGGTCGCCGACCTTGACAAGCGGTTCTGGGACAAGTTCTTCAACCTGGTCGGAGGCGAAACTTCGGGCGGTATCAAAGACCGCGATGGCAACGATATTCTGCCCGAAGGCGCCGAGCTTACGCGCACAGCCCTCGATAGCGCAGAGCCGCAAGACCTGAGCACGAAGGCGCAGTTTACCACTGACGACGACCTCAACAAGAAGGTGGCTACGCTCCTGCGTAACTACAAGGTGCGCCGCCGTGAGATCGACGGTAAAGAGAAGCGCGAGAAGCACCAGGTCGAGATGGGCGACGAGCTGCCCGCCGGCATTGTGCAGATGGCGAAAGTCTACGTGGCACGCAAGCGCAAGATCTCGGTTGGCGATAAGATGGCCGGGCGCCACGGCAACAAGGGCGTCATTGCCAAAGTGGTACCGGTAGAAGACATGCCGCATCTGGAAGACGGCACGCCGGTCGATATTGTGCTGAATCCGCTGGGCGTACCGTCGCGGATGAACCTCGGCCAGATTTACGAGACGCTGCTTGGCTGGGCGGGCGACAAGCTCGGCAAGAAGTTTGCCACACCGATCTTCGACGGAGCCACGATGGATGACATCGCCGGCAAGCTCGAAGAAGCGGGCCTCCCCCGCGATGGCAAAGCACAGCTCATTGACGGCCAAACGGGCGAACCCTTCGACGAGAAGACAACCGTTGGCCAGATCTACATGATGAAGCTGAGCCACCTGATCGATGACAAGATGCACGCGCGCTCCATTGGGCCATACAGCCTGATTACACAACAGCCGCTGGGCGGGAAAGCACAGTTTGGCGGCCAGCGCTTGGGCGAGATGGAGGTGTGGGCGCTCTACGCCTACGGCGCCTCGCACACGCTGCAAGAAATGCTGACGTACAAGTCGGACGATGTGCAGGGTCGCTCGCGTGCCTACGAGTCGATCGTGAAAGGCAAAAACATGCCGTCTCCCAGCGTACCGGAAAGCTTCAACGTGCTGGTCCGCGAGCTTCAGGGCCTGGGGCTGGAGGTCAATCTCGACTAAGGGCTCGGCTACACGTTTCAACAGCATACGCACCTGAGCGCTCACGGGGCTGCACCGGGGGCGCGGGTGCCCAGGCATTCCGTGCCGAGCGGTTGCACGGGCCGCTCTCTGCCACTCTCAAATAGCATACTGCTACATGCCTTACGGAAACTCAACAGACATCGAAAAGGACTTCGATAAGATCTCGATCAACCTGTCGTCTCCAGAAGACATTCTGGAGCGCTCGTACGGCGAGGTCTTGAAACCGGAAACCATCAACTACCGGTCGTTCAAACCGGAAATGGGCGGGCTCTTCTGCGAGAAGATCTTTGGCCCGGTCAAAGATTATGAGTGCCACTGCGGCAAGTACAAGCGCATCCGCTACAAGGGCATTATCTGCGACCGCTGTGGCGTGGAGGTGACCCGCAAAGCAGTGCGCCGCGAGCGCATGGGCCACATCAAGCTCAGCGTGCCCGTCGTGCACATCTGGTACTTCAAGACCCTGCCCAACAAGATCGGCCACTTGCTGGGTCTCAAGTCAAAGGACCTGGAGAAGGTCACCTATTACGAGCAATACATCGTCATCCAGCCCGGTACGGCGAAGCGGCTGGGGGTAGAGCAGAATCAGCTGCTTACGGAAGAGGAGTACTTCAACATCCTCTATCAGATTCGGGAAGACAACAACCGTCTGCCCGACGACGACCCCGAGAAGTTCATCGCGATGATCGGCGGCGAGGCGGTCGAAACCATGCTTAAGCGTCTGGAGCTGGATAAGCTGGCCCAGGAACTGCGCTATCAGGTGAAAACCGAAACCAGCCAGCAGCGCAAAGCCAAAGCGCTGAAGCGCCTAAACGTGGTGCAAGGCTTTATCGACGCCAACAAGCGCACCGAAAACCGTCCCGAGTGGATGGTGATGCGCGTCATTCCGGTCATTCCGCCGGAACTGCGCCCGCTGGTGCCCCTCGATGGCGGACGCTTTGCCACGTCGGACTTGAACGATCTGTACCGGCGCGTAATCATCCGCAACAACCGCCTGAAGCGCCTTATCGACATCAAGGCGCCCGAGGTTATCTTGCGGAATGAGAAGCGCATGCTGCAAGAGGCCGTCGATTCACTCTTCGACAACAGCCGTAAATCCAACTCGGTGCGCGGCTCCTCGAATCGCCCGCTGAAAAGCCTCAGCGACATGCTGAAAGGCAAGCAGGGGCGCTTCCGTCAGAACCTGCTTGGCAAGCGCGTTGACTACTCGGGCCGTTCCGTGATTGTGATTGGCCCCGACCTGGAACTGCATCAGTGCGGCATCCCGAAAGAGATGGCCGTGGAGCTCTTCAAGCCATTCATCATTCGCCGCCTTATTGAGCGGGGCATTGTGAAGACGGTCAAGAGCGCCAAGAAGTATGTCGAGAAACGCACCGCCGCGGTATGGGACATCCTGGAGAAGGTGATTCAGGGGCGTCCGGTGCTGCTGAACCGTGCTCCCACGCTGCACCGCCTTGGCATCCAGGCCTTCCAGCCGGTGCTTACCGAGGGCAAGGCCATCCAGCTGCACCCGCTGGTCTGTACTGCGTACAACGCCGACTTTGACGGCGACCAGATGGCTGTGCACGTGCCGCTTTCGCACGAGGCGTGCCTCGAAAGCATGATCTTGATGCTGTCGAGCCACAACATCTTGAGCCCGGCCAACGGATCGCCGCTCACGGTGCCCACGCAGGACATGATCCTGGGCCTCTACTACATGACGAAGGCCAAAAACGGCGAGAAGGGCGAAGGCCGTCGCTTTGCCTCGGTTGATGAAGTGCGCCAGGCCTACGATCAGGGCATTGTAGCCACGCACGCTAAGATCGAGTTGCGCGACCCCGACGACCCGAGCACCATTCTCGAAACGACGGTTGGCCGCACGCTCTTCAACGAGATTGTGCCCGAAGGCGTCCCGTTTGTGAACGAGGTGCTCACCAAGAAAAACATGCGCCCGATCATTGCACGCATCCTGAAAACGGTTGGATTCAAAGAAACCGCCGGGTTCCTGGATGCGATGAAGCGCATGGGATACGGACGCTCTACCACGTCCGGCATTACATTCTCGCTGGCCGACATTGTGGTCCCCGACAAGAAGGAAGAACTCGTCGAAGAAGCCAATGCCGAGGTCGATAAGATCCAGGCAAACTACGAGATGGGCTTCACGACCGACAACGAGCGCTACAACCAGGTCATTGACATCTGGACGCAGACCAACAATCAGGTGTCGGAGGTGCTCTTCGAAACGCTGAAGAAGCACCGAGAAGGCTTCAACGCCATCTACATGATGGCCGATTCTGGTGCACGTGGCTCGAAAGAACAGATTCGTCAGCTTGGCGGAATGCGTGGCCTGATGGCGAAGCCGCAGAAGAATGTTGGCGAAGGCGGCGGCGAGATTATCGAGAACCCAATTCTCTCCAACTTTAAGGAGGGCCTGTCGGTGCTGGAGTACTTCATCAGTACGCACGGCGCGCGTAAGGGACTGGCTGATACGGCGCTGAAGACCGCCGATGCCGGCTATCTGACACGTCGCCTGGTCGATGTCTCGCAAGATGTCACAATCAACGAGCACGACTGTGGCACGCTGCGCGGCATTACAATCTCGGCACTGACCGACAATGAGGAAGTCGTTGTGCCGCTTAGCAAGCGCATTCTGGGCCGTGTTACGGTGCACGATGTGTACGACCCACAGACCGACGAACTCATTGTGGGAGCCAACGAACTCATTGACGAAGAGGCTGCGCAGCACCTTGCCGAAACCTCGATTGAGGAAATCGAAATTCGGTCGGTGCTAACGTGCGAGTCGGAGCGCGGTGTATGTACGCTGTGCTACGGACGCAACCTGGGCACGAACCGTATGGTTGAGGTGGGCGAATCGGTGGGCGTCGTAGCGGCGCAGTCGATTGGCGAGCCTGGCACGCAGCTTACGCTTCGCACCTTCCACATTGGGGGGGCCGCCAGCGCAGTGGCATCCGAAAGCACGATGCAGACGAAGTCAGCGGGTACGCTCGCCTTCCACAACCTGCGTACGGTAACGTTCGACAAGGGCGAAGGGCCCAAAGAAATTGTGCTTACCCGCCAGGGCGAAATCGCGGTGCTCGACGAGGAAGGGCGCGAACTGAACAGCCAGGTGGTGCCATACGGCGCCGAACTGCTGGTCGAAGAGGGCGATACCGTTGACAAAGGCGATGTGCTGGCGTCGTGGGATCCCTACAACAGCGTCATCCTCTCGGAGGTCGATGGCGAGGTGCTCTATGAAGACATGATCGAGGGCACTACCTATCGCGAAGAAACCGACGAGCAAACCGGCCACAAAGAGAAGGTCATCACCGAAAGCCGCAAGCGCACGTTGACGCCATCTGTGCATGTTCGCGTGGATGAAGACGACGAACGCGAATACAACATGCCCACGCAAGCGCGCATCCAGGTGGATGAAGGCGAGACGATCCAGGCTGGAGAGGTGCTGGCTAAGATTCCGCGTCAAACCGTAAAGCAGAGCGACATTACGGGGGGGCTGCCGCGTGTAACCGAGCTGTTCGAGGCGCGCACGCCTTCGGACCCGGCTGCCGTAAGCGAGATCGACGGCATCGTCAGCTTCGGCGATCGTAAGCGCGGCAAGCAGGAGGTCATCGTCTCCAGCCGCGACGACGATATGACGAAGACTTACATGGTCTCGCTTTCGAAGCACATGCTGGTGCATGAAAACGACTTCGTACAGGCGGGCGATCAGCTCTGCGACGGCACCGTTGCCCCGCACGACATCCTCAAAATCAAGGGGCCCCGTGCGGTGCAAGAGTACCTGCTGAACGAGATTCAGGAGGTCTACCGCCTGCAGGGCGTCGAGATCGACGACAAGCACATTGAGGTCGTCGTACGCCAGATGATGAAGCGCGTCAGCATCGTGGAAACGGGCGATACCCACTTCCTCGAAGAAGATGTGGTCGATCGCCACAAGATGGCGCGTGTCAACGACGACCTGCACGACAAGTTTGTCGTGACGGATCCGAGCAGCGCCGATGGCGTCAAGATCGGCGAAGTCGTAAGCCGCCGCCGTCTGCGCGAACTGAACTCGCAGCTCAAGCGCAACGACGAGCCCGAGATTCAGGTGCGCGAAGCGCGCCCGGCAGTTGGACGTCCGGTGCTCCTTGGCATCACCAAGGCGGCACTGGCCACCGACTCGTTCATCTCGGCAGCGTCGTTCCAGGAGACGACCAAGGTGCTCACCAACTCGGCCATCCGTGCCGAAGAGGATCCGCTGCACGGCCTGAAAGAAAACGTCGTGGTGGGGCATCCCATTCCGGCCGGAACTGGCCAGCACGAGTACCGCGACATCGTGGTCGGCTCGAAGTCGGAGCTCGAAGAGCTTCAGGCAGCCATTGGCGGCAACGGAGCCGCGGGCGATGGCGCGCCCTCGAAAGAAGAGCTGGAGTCGTCGGTGAAGCAGTAACCAACTGCCTCCCACACCTAAACTGCGCCCTGCAGCCTCTGTGGCGGCAGGGCGCTTTTTTTGTTTCTCCGTACGACCGCGCCCGGAGACGTTCGTATCTAAGGATGCGTTGTGCTATACATCTGATCGCTGTTGAACATACAGAAATGCTTGTTTATGCCCTCACACCGTCATCCCAGACGGAGCGGAGCGACGATCTGGGATCCATGCCCCAATGGAGAGATGCGTTAGCAGAGTGCGTTCGCCCTCAAACGGCGAATGGATTACTTCGTGCGTACCACAGGCATGACCTTCGGCCCTCGCTTCGCTCGGCTCCGGATCAGCGGCGCCAGGGGCGCCTTGCCTGTCCTGAACTCGATTCAGGATCTGGATGACGGGCGTTGGGGGGCTGTGCGACTTCTGAACCTATAGCACAACCCGTTCTAAGGGTATGCCTAGTGCTGTGTCAACCCTCATTTTGAGGGTTGCTCTGCAATCATCCCCCCAACAAAGCCTGTCATGGTGAGCACGCGACGGGCCCAGCCCGGAGCACGCCGAACCATCTCCTCGGTGCTCAGCGGCGCTCTAGGCGATTGAACGGCCCTGCCCATTTCGGAGGAGATCTTTCGACTCCGCGTCTCCTTGGCGGAGCCGCTGCGCTCAAGATGACATCATGTAAACGGGGCACGTTCCAACCCAAACATTAACCTGTGACACAGCAC
>NZ_JAWOAR010000075.1:0-6569 GCF_046498435.1 Longimonas sp.
TGTCGTTCCCCTCGGGCCGCTCCCGAATCGCGCGGCACAGGTCGTAGCCGTTGCGCGAGGGCAGCATCACATCGAGCAGAATGAGGTCGGGGCGCTGTGCTGCAATAGCCGGCATCACCGCCGCACCATCCGACACAATCTGCACCGAGCAGCCTTCCTGCTCCATCAGAAACTTGAGCGGCGTTACAATGCTCGGCTCGTCTTCTACAATAAGCACATGAGGCATAGCGCACAGGTCGTTAGGAAACAGAGGCTTCAGGGTCTGTAGCCGATACGGGTTCAGAGGCATGCGCAGGCACCTGCACGGTGAAGGTCGCGCCCTCGCCGAGCGTGCTCTCCACGGTGAGCGTGCCCTCGTGCCGATGCACAATCTGGCGAGCAATGGCCAGGCCCAATCCGCTCCCCGCTTGCGGACCCACGCGGTTGCGCGCCTGCCGAAACTTCTCGAAGATGGCTTCTTGCTGGTCTTCGGGGATGCCGGGTCCGTTATCGGCTACGGATACGGTGTGCGTGTCGTTGGTGCAGGCCACGCGCACCGCCACGTGTGGATCGGCATCGGTGCTGTACTTGGCGGCGTTCGAGAGCAGGTTCAACAGCACCTGCGTCATACGGTCGCGGTCGATGCGCGCCGGGCATGGGCGGTCGGGCAGCGTCACATTGAGCGCAATGGCCTGCTGCTCAAACTGCGGACGCACGGCGCTGAGGGCGTTGCGCACCACATCGCGCAGGTCTACGAGGGCGCGGTCGAGCACGGGGGTGGCATCGAGACGCTCCAGGTCGAGCACCTGGTTTACGAGACGTGTAAGGCGTTCGGTTTCGCGCATGATCGTGGTAGCAAACGACCGCTGCTGCTCGGGCGAAAGGTCGGTCGTCTGATGCATGATCTCCGAAATCGCCCGGATGGCGGTAAGCGGCGTACGCAGTTCGTGCGACACAGTAGAAACGAATTCGTCTTTGAGATGGTCAACCTCTTTCAGCTTCTGATTCGCGGCGCGCAGCTCTTCGGTCGCAGCTTCCAGTTCGGCCTTCTTGCGCTCCAGCTCGCGGCTGTACGCCATGACCTGCTGTGTCTCGTCGAGGATGTCCATCACCTCGCTAATGTGCAGCGGCTTGGCCTGGGCCACCGACCCGATGACCGCTTGGGCACTGGCCGCCCCAATGGCCCCGGCAAGCAGCGTCTCGACGTAATCGACCAGCTCCTCGTCGGCGCGCTCGGGCAGAGCCTTCAGGTCGTGGCGCGTCCGGTAGCGTTGCAGCGCTCGGTCGGCCGGGCGCCACCCTAAGAAACGGCGCAGCAGCGCACGCAGATCAGCCACCGGGGCAGAACCGGTCCACGGGGCGGCCCCCTGGGGACCCGCATGGCGAAAGACATCGACAAAGCGGCTGGCCTGACTCTGCTCCATGACGCTGGGCCGTGTAGCCAGCGAGCCTACGACGTAGAGTCCGCCGTTCGCCAGCATTGTCCAGAAGAGCGTGTGGGGGACCGGGTTGAGCTCGCTCATCCCCAGAAGCGCGTACGGGCGCAGCGCTGCGATGCCGAACGGGCCCTCGGTCATGAACGACGCCGGGAGCCAGCCCGAGTCTGCCAGAAGCGGGAGCGGCAGTGTGTAGCCCCAAATGGCAACGCCCGCCACGAGCCCGAGGAGGGCGCCGGTGCGGGTGCCACGCTTCCAGAAGATGCCGCCCAGCATGGCCGGGGCAAACTGCGCCACCGCAGCAAACGAGATCAGCCCGATAGACACGAGCGACGGCGCATCCCCCAGCCCCCGCAGGTACAGATAACCACACAGCAGCACCACCACGATAGCTACCCGCCGAATCCCCAGAATGACGCTGGTGAGCCGCGAGCGCTGCGCCAGATTCAGTTGGGGGATGCGCAGGAGCAGCGGGACCACCAGGTCGTTGCAGATCATGGTGCTAAGCGCCGTTGTGGCCACGATGACCATGCTGGTGGCGGCTGAGAGTCCGCCAATGAAGGCAAAAAGCGTGAGCGCGGTCTGGCCCTCGCTAAACGGCACAAGCAGCACGAACATGTCGGCGTGGGTGGCATCGCCATGATGCAGCAGCCCGGCCACAGCAATGGGCAGCACGAAGAGATTGATGAGCAGCAGGTAGAGCGGAAAGAGCCACGCCGCTTTGCGCAGATGCGCCTCGTTCACGTTCTCGACAACGGTTACCTGGAACTGCCGGGGCAAAAACAGCACGGCCAGCATCGACAGGCCGGTGAGCCACATCCAATCGGCAAAGGCGCCGGTGGAGGCCTCGACGGTGTAGAGCGCCTCGATCGACGGCACCGCGGCCCCTTGCTGAAAGAGGTCGCCGAGTCCGTCGTACAGCCCGAACGTGACAAACAGCCCCACCGCCAGAAAAGCGGCCAGCTTCACGACCGACTCGAAGGCGATGGCCACGACCAGCCCTTCATGGCGCTCGGTGACGTCGAGGTGGCGCGTGCCGAAGAGAATCGTGAATGCGGCCAGCACCAGCGCGGCGTAGAGCGCCGTGTCGCGCCAGATGGGGATCTCGGCGGTGGCCGTGCTTTGCAGCGGAGCGGTGAGGGCTCCAAAGCTGGTCGAGATGGCCTTGAGTTGCACCGCAATGTACGGCACCACCCCAATGACCGCCACGACCGTAGCCACGCCCGCCAGCAGGGCACTTTTGCCGTAGCGCGCGCCGATGAAGTCGGCAATGGAGGTGATGCGCTGGTGCGCGCTAATACGGACGATCTTGCGCATCAGGCCCCACCACAAGATGGCAATGAGCGTGGGCCCGATGTAGATGGGCAGGAAGTTGATGCCGGTGGTGGCGGCGTAGCCCACGCTGCCGTAAAACGTCCACGCCGTGCAGTACACGGCCAGCGAGAGCGCGTAGATGTAGGGGTTGTTCACGAGACTGCGCCCGTGCTCGGCCCGTTCGTCGCCATAGTAGGCCACGGCAAAGAGAATGCCCAGGTACGCCGTGGCCACCAGCAGAAGAAGCGTCGTGCTCATCGGCTAAGCCCCCTCCGAGTCGCCGCCCGTGGCGCGGTGCAGGATCGCTGCACTGGCCCCAATGAGCGCGGCCCAAATCAGAAAGATCACGACGTAGAGCACCGGCAGCCCGCCGATGGTTTTCGGCACGCTGTACACCGTGAGCAGCGGATATCCCAAAAGCACACACCCCGCCACGAAAAGGGCCACCAGTCGTCGTTGTACATCCAGCGTATCCATACGCGCACAGGCTACGACGGCATGGGGGCTTCGTCGGTGCTAAGTTGATTCGTTACGAGCACGCAGATGCCGGGCAGGCTCGGGTCGTCGAGCGCGTAGAACGCCTTCACGCCTTCCTTGCGGCGGGATACGAGGCCCTCGCGCATTAGAATGCCCAGGTGCTTGCTTACGTTTGCCTGCCGCTGCCCCGACGCATCGACCAGCTCTTGCACGTTGAGTTCACCGTGCACGCGGAGCAGGTTTAGCAGTTGAAGGCGCACGGGGTCGCCCATAATTTTGAGACGCCGGGCCACGCGCTTAATTTGCGCGTCAGGGACCAGCGGGGGGTTCGTGGAATCGGACATGCGCGGCGGAGACTATCCAAACAACTCGCGGGAGCCTCCATACGGCAGCCCTCACTTTACGTTTCGTTCATACCCATGTGGCATCCCAAAAATGTGTGCGGCAGCTTTTCGCGCGGGGCGTGGTCGGGGGGCGGCTCCTTCCCGGCTCTGCGAATGTTGTTGGAAACCACCGCCATGCATTCGCCTCCGCCGCACCCGTTTTGTACGATGCATATTCCTCCACGCCTGCCAGGAAACATCCACCAGCGCGGCGCTCCTGCGTATTCCTCTAAATCCACATAACACCCTATTTATGCTCGACAAAGAACGTACGCTCTGGTCTGCTGGATATGAAGCGATTGCTGGACTCGACGAGGCCGGACGCGGCTGCCTGGCGGGGCCGGTGGTGGCGGCGGCAGTTATTCTGCCCGAAGACGCGGACCTTCCGATGGTGGCGGACAGCAAGACGCTCTCGGCCAAAAAGCGACTCGCGGCGCGTGAGGCTATCGAGGCGCAGGCCCAGGCGGTAACCCTGGGTATCTGCTCGCCGCAAGAGATCGACCGCCTGAACATTTTGTACGCCTCGCTCCACGCCATGCGCCGTGCCGCGAACGACTGCCAGCCGCGGCCCGACTACCTGCTCATCGACGGCAACAAAGCGTTCGACGACGCGCCGTGTCCGCACGAAACCGTCGTGAAGGGCGATGCCACGAGCCTTTCGATTGCGGCGGCCTCCATCATCGCCAAGACCGAGCGCGATGCCATGATGCATGCGCTGCACGAGGAGCACCCCGAGTACGGATGGGACACCAACGTGGGCTACCCGACCCGCGCCCACTACGCGGCCCTCGATGCCCACGGCCCCACGCCGTATCACCGCACTTCGTTCAAGCTCTCCCGCACGTAGACCGGTTCAGGGGGGCAATTTCAGGGGGAAGCAATTTCAGGGGGAAGCGATGCATCGCGGCTTCGAGATTGTTGCGTCCAGCTATGCGGACCAAGCGGCGTTGTGCCTGCTGGTGCGGCCCGCGTTGGGGATTACTCCTCGTACTAAAAGTCGTCACGCGCGGGGAGGGGGAGCCCTGGAACAGAATAGATCTGACAGGTCTCCAAAGACCTGTCAGATCTTTACCTCACGAGAACGCAGTGAAGCATCTCGGATTACGCGGGGTAGGGACTGGGCCGCGTTAAATGCTACTCCTCTGGCTCCTCCACCACTGCAATCTCTACCTCTGCCACACCTGCATCGACCATGTTGAGCGCCTCGGCGGCGCGGCGCGAGAGGTCCAGAATGCGCTCCTGCTTCTGCGGCCCCCGGTCGTTGATCATGACGGTCACCGTATCCCCCGTGAAGCGGCGCGTGACTTCCACGTAGGTGCCAAACGGCAGTGTACGATGCGAAGCGGTGAGACGCTCGGGGTCGTAGGGCTGTCCGCTCGCGGTAGGGTTGCCCGCCAGGTCATCTGCGTAGTAGCTGACGAGTCCGGTGGTGCGGAGCGTGTCGGCCTCCGACTGGGCGTAGGTGGGCGTGCCCATCAGCAGCAGCGCACAGGCGGGAAGCAAAAAGCAAAGCAGAGCGCGTAAAGAGATAGTCATACGAAATCAAGGTAAGTGAACTCAATAACGGTTTTGGGGATTGCCGGGTGGATTCCCCTCCATCCTACCTGTCCTCCCCGAGGAGGAAGGCACCGTGGAAGGCGTTCCTCAAGTCCCCCTCAGAGGAGGGGGATTTAGGGGGAGGGATTGCGTAAAATCATATAGAGCAAACGCGTATGTGAAACGTAGCACCATACGAATGAGAGCGTGTATGAAGTATCGTCAGGGCGCCCATGATACCGGTTTGAAACGCACAAAACCCCAACTTCATGCCTGTCTTTACTTAGTGGATCAATGGATAGTGATTGCTATGCGTGACAGAAGCCGCATGTGGCATGGCCGCACTCACAGCAGTGTTACGGGGCGGAGCCCGTAAACGGCAGCGTCACGAGGCAGTGTGACTTTTTGAGATTAATCACAGGACCTGGCACCGACGGTCCCCCGTCGGTGCCACAAGGTGGAGGATGCTCCTGCGTCCGACCAGCAGGTTATGCCTTCACCGGGGACGCAAACGGTCTTCGGCAGTCGCTACCACGAGGTGGCATCGCTGTCATCATCAGCGGGCGCTTCGTCGGAGGGCGACTCGTCGCCCTCGTCAACCACTTCGATGCGGACCTCCGCCAAGCCGTCAGCGAGCATGTCGATGTCGCGGGCGGCGCGCTGCGACAGGTCGATGATGCGCCCGTCTACAAACGGCCCCCGATCGTTGATGCGCACCGTCACCTGGTCGCCGGTGTCGGTACGAGTCACGCGCACCCGTGTGCCAAACGGCAACGTGCGATGGGCAGCGGTGTACGCGTTGTTGTCGAAGGTTTCGCCGTTGGCGGTGGTGCGTCCGTCGAACTTGTCGGCATAGTAGCTGGCCATGCCCGTGGCGGTGGCGCCAGACTCGTGCGCCATAGAGCCTGTGCTGGTACACCCAAGCAATAGCCCACTCAATCCGATAACGAGAACAGCCAGCAGCAATCGCATCGTGCACAAACTCCAGTCCAGGGCAAACAGCGAGCAGGTATCAGTCTGCGGTTGTTGATGAGGGCGAGGAAACCGTGTCCGGCTCACGCGTGGCAGCCCCCTCCTCCAGCACCTCCAGCGTAACGGATACAACGCCTGCGTCGATCATGTTGAGGGCTTCGGCCGCGCGCCGCGACAGATCCACAATACGTTCGCGCTGTTGCGGTCCGCGATCATTGATGCGCACGGTTACCTTATCGCCGGTATCCACACGGGTAACGCGCACCTTTGTGCCAAAGGGCAGCGTCCGATGCGCGGCGGTACGCGCATTCGGATTGTACGGCTCGCCGCTGGCGGTGGCATTGCCTGCCAGGTGGTCGGCATAGTAGCTGGCCAACCCGTCGGCATCGGCTGCACGAACGGAGGGTCGCAGACGGCGCATCCCGATGCCCACGGGTTGGCCAGCTACTATGCCGACCACCTGGCAGGCAAT
>NZ_JAWOAR010000105.1:0-4924 GCF_046498435.1 Longimonas sp.
TTCAGCATCTGCTCAATAAAAATCGCAACGACACCTGCTTCTCCAGCCGGATTCTGACGCGGTCCGTACACGTTTGCGTAGCGCAGCGACACGTAGGGGATGCCATACTCTTCGCGGTAGAAGTCCAGGTACTTCTCCGACGCCAACTTACTCACCCCATACGGCGACACGGGGCAAAGTGGATGATTTTCATCTTGGGGCACGTGCACCGGATCACCATAAATGGCTCCCCCGGTTGAGGCAAATAACACACGCTGAAGCCCATGCTCGCGCCCTGCTTCCATCAGGGTCAGCAGGCCGTCGATGTTAACAGAGGCGTCTTCCCGCGGATGCTTGACCGATTCGCGGACGTTCATCTGTGCAGCGTGGTGCACAAGCATGTCGAAGCGCTCAGCTTTTACAAGTGCCGTTGCTTCCTCGCTTCGTATGTCGAGATGGTGGAAGGTGGCGCCAGGCGGCACGTTGGCCCGTTTCCCACCCGAGAGGTCATCGACGATGTGCACGTCGTGTCCGTCCTCAATAAATGCTCCAGCAACGTGGGAGCCGATGAATCCGGCTGCTCCACTGCAAAGTAGTTTCATTGCAATAACGGTCTATTGTATGATTGCGTCAAGGGCTACGCCCCATACAAACGTAGGGGCAATCGGCAGTGATTGCCCCTACGCAGTGTGTTACAACCTGTAGACAGGCCGTATGGGTCGTGTGGATGCGCAGATTTAGCGCCCCGACCCATTCTCATTATCGAGGAACGGCTTCCGCGTCAGACGCATCTTGCCGTCGTCGCGTACTTCCAGCAGGTGGACTTTCACCTTGTCGCCCACTTTCATGTAGTCCTCTACGTTTTCGACGTAGTCATGAGCGATTTCGGAGACATGCAGCAGTCCAGTTTTCTCGGGCATGATCTCGATGAAGGCGCCGAAGTCGCGGATGGTTTTCACCGTGCCCACGTAGTCTTCGCCTTCTTCGGGAACGGCCACGATCTGCTTCACGCGCTCGATGGCCGCCTCGGCATCCTGCTGATTCTTGGCTGCAATGGTGACCAGCCCCACGCCATCCTCTTCTTCGATGGTGACGTCGGTGTTGGTTTCGTTCTGAATGCTCTTCACGACCTTGCCACCCGGCCCAATGACCGCCCCGATGTGCTCGGGATCGATCGTGAGCTTCGTAAGGCGCGGTGCGTATTCCGAGAGGTCCTGGCGCGGCGCAGGCAGCGACTGCTCCATGGCGTCGAGGATCTCCATGCGGGCTGCGTTCGACTGCTTCAGCGCCTTGGCAAGCACCTCACGCGAGAGTCCGGCTACCTTGATGTCCATCTGGCAGGCGGTAATACCATCGCGTGTGCCCGTGATCTTGAAGTCCATATCGCCAAGGTGATCCTCCAGACCGAGGATATCGGTGAGGACTTGCGTGCGCTCACCATCGGTGACGAGTCCCATCGCGATGCCCGATACCGGTTTCTTGATCGGGACCCCGGCGTCCATAAGTGCGAGGGAGCCCGCGCAGACGCTGGCCATCGAGGAAGAGCCGTTCGACTCCATCACATCCGCGTTGATGCGAATGACATACGGGAATTCATCCTGTCCAGGGATGACCGGGCGCAGGGCACGTTCGGCGAGCATGCCGTGTCCAATTTCGCGACGTTTCGGGCCACGCAGGAAGCTGGCTTCGCCGACCGAGAACGGCGGGAAGCGGTAGTGCAGGTAGAACGACTTGTCGGTGTCGTCGAACACCTCGTCGACCGGCTGCACATCTTTCGAGGTGCCCAGCGTAAGGGAGCCCAGCACTTGCGTTTCACCGCGGGTAAAGATCGCCGAGCCGTGCACGCGGGGCAGGTAGCCTGTTTCCATTGAAAGATCGCGTACACTCGTCAGATCGCGCCCGTCGACGCGTTTGCCATCGGCGAGGATCATCTCACGCATCGATTCTTTCTCGACAGCGCTTACCGCGTCGCGGATGGTACCAGCATCGAATCCGTCTTCGTCGTCGGAAGCGAGCTCTTCAACCGCGTCGCTTTTAATTTCGTCGATGCCCGTGTAGAAGGCTTCCTTTTTGTACGGAGCGCGCACGTGGTCGGCCACACGCTGGCCGAACTGGTGACGCACTTTCTCGATAGCCGCTTCCGGCGTAACGTGCTGCGTCCATTCAAAGTCGTCGGCGGTGCCGAAGGCGCGCGCCAGTTGCTCTTGGCCGTTGCACAGTTTGCGGATGGCGACGTGCGCGGTGTCGAGCGCGTCGATCATCTCATCTTCGCTGATCTCGTGGGCCTCGCCCTCAACCATGACCAGCGCGTCTTGCTTGCCAGCCACGATGAGGTTCATGTCGCTTTCGGCGGTCTGCTGGATCGTAGGGTTGATCACAAACGCGCCGTCAACGCGGCCTACGCGGACCTCGGCCATGGGGCCTTGGAACGGGGCTCCGGCCAGCAAAAGCGCTGCCGAAGAGCCCACGCCCGCAAGAATGTCGGCGTCGTAGTCGTCGCCTGCCGAAATGACGAAGTTGACGAGGTGCACGCTGTGGTAGAACCCGTCCGGGAAGAGCGGGCGGATCGCCCGGTCCACAAGGCGAGCCGTTAGGGTTTCTTTGTCAGTGGGACGTCCTTCGCGTTTGATGAAGCCGCCGGGCACCTTGCCGCCTGCCGCAAACTTTTCGCGATAGTCAACGGTCAATGGAAAGAAGTTTTTGCCCTCTTGAATCGAGTCAGAGAGCGTGGCGGTGGAAAGCACCATGGTATCGCCAAGCCGTACCACGGTGGAACCGTTGGCCTGACGGGCGATGCGCCCGGTTTCGATCGAGAGCGATCGTCCCGGAGCAAATTCGATAGATTGGATGGTTGCGTCTGGCATGTATAGGTATCTCGTTCAGTCAACAACTGGTGATGGGCCCGAAGCGATGTGGCACTTCTTCTGAAAGCACCCTTCGGTACAGCCCGTCTGTCACGTACAGCAGCACCAGCGCACACGAATGCGTGCTGTGGAGCTGCGTGGGATAAAGCACAAAAGAAAGCGGCACCCTGAATTGAGCAGGATGCCGCGAATCGTGCTATTTACGAAGCCCCAGGTCTTGGATCAATGCACGGTACCGCTCTACGTCTTTGCCTTTGAGGTAGTTAAGCAGGCGGCGGCGCTTACCAACCAGCTTCAGCAGTCCGTGGCGTGTGGAGTGATCGCTGGGATGCTCCTTAAGATGGTCGGTTAGGTTGCTGATACGCTCGCTAAAGATCGCGATCTGCACCTCGGCAGTTCCAGTATCATTGGGACTGTTGCCGTATTCTTCGACCAGTTCGCTTTTGCGTTCTTTTGTAATCATACAGGGGGATTCAGGATTAATTCCTCTTTAGATTATACCATGCTAAAGAAGATACTGGGTTGCGTCACCTTCTATGTTCGGGGCGCCACATCCTCAGCATTCACAAGCATCCGCTTTCTGTCGTTGAGGGAGTACTTGCAGCTTCCATAACACGTATGCAATGAGTTCGATCTTCCGAAAGTTGCGCTTTTAGTGCATCCACCGAATCGAATCTGACCTCGCCACGCAGTCTTTGCACAAACTCTACGCACAACGTCTCATCGTACAGATTGCCTTCGAAATCGAGCATATGCACTTCGATCGTTGGCGTCGTACCGTCAAAGGTTGGGCGCACGCCGATGTTGCACATTCCCACATGCGGCTCGTGTAGCGCACTGCCGTGCACTCGTGTCGCGTAGACGCCATGACGCGGCACACAAGAGCGTGCATCGTTCAGACGAATGTTGGCAGTGGGAAAGCCAATGGTGCGTCCGCGCTGATCGCCGCGCTCTACCGTACCAGAGAGGGTGTAGCGTCGGCCCAGCAGCTGGGCCGCATCGGCAACAGCTCCCTCCTCTGTGATCTGTTTGCGGATGCGGGTGGAGGAGATTACCTCGTCATCCTCGGCCTGAGGCGGAATCTCTTCGACGGTGAAGCCCAGGTCGGCCCCCATGGCCCGCAGGAGCGACACATCGCCCCCTCGGTTTCGCCCAAAGCGGTGGTCGTAGCCCACAGCAATAGCCTGCAGCCCAATGGTCTCCCACAGCACCTCGCGCACATACGCTTCCGGATCGTACTGAGCAAGTTCTTGCGTAAAAGGCAGCACAACCATGCGAGCAATCCCCAGATGCTCCAGCGCCCGCGCCCGCTCTTCGATCGTTGTGAGCAGCGGCACGTCGGCGTTGCGCACCACCGCACGCGGATGCGGATCGAATGTAAGTACAGTCGGTGTGCCCTGCAGGGCTTTGGCGCGCTCACAAAGAAACGAAAGAATGGCCTGATGCCCCCGGTGCACGCCATCAAAGGTGCCGACGGTGACGACCGAAGACGCATCGCGCTGGATCTGTTCCCAGCCAATCTCGCGTGTCATGAGGAGGAGTCGGTGCTTGGAGACGGACAGGTACGAAGCAGCGCGTTGAGGGCCCAGGCGTTGTCTACAGCATACGACCCGATGTGCGTGCGGCGCAGCGCGGTCAGGTAGGCCCCCGAGTCCAACACCTGCCCCAGGTCGTGCGCAAGCGAGCGGATGTAGGTGCCCTTGGAGCAAACCACCTCAAACGTGACGTCGCGTCCCTCGCGGTGTAGGACGTCAAACGCGTCTACGGTAACATGGCGCGGCGGGCGCACGGCGGTTTCGCCACGACGCGCTTTCTTGTAGAGCCGCTCGCCCTTTACCCGCACCGCCGAGTACATGGGCGGACGCTGCGTGATGGTGCCCTCAAACTGCGAGGTGGCGGTCTCCAGATCGGTATCGGTGATGTGCTGCCACGGGTAGGTGGCATCTTCGGGCTGCTCGCGGTCGTACGTGGGAGTCGTAGCCCCCAGGCGCAGCGTGCCGCGATAGGTTTTTCCCAGATGCATGAACGCATCTTGCAGTTTCGTAGCTTTGCCCAGCAGCAGAACGAGGAGCCCCGTAGCC
>NZ_JAWOAR010000213.1:0-22529 GCF_046498435.1 Longimonas sp.
CGGCGCCGTCGAGCAGCGAATACTGAGTGTGGCAATGCAGATGGCAAAAGTCGTCCATAGCAGCAGGAGTCGGGCGGAACGAGCAGGCGAAGAGGTAAGCGGGCCGAGCGGCCGGGCTGTGCGAGGCGCACGTACCAATGAAGCACACAGCTACCGCATCGTCAATACACGCGGTATGAAATAATACCAGGTGCGAGACTTCGATGTACACGTTAGGTTGGAGGCCGCCCGGGATATCCGCACCCCAGGAGTACTCGGTCACTGCGTTCCCAGCGCTTCGCTCCTGATCCCGGGCTAAGGATTTGCAGCCCATAGCCGGGTAACTGTCGGTGCCGCTTGCGCCCCCGGCGACATTAAGGCGAGTTTCGTCGCTCACCGATTGCAAACACCTGTATGATGATTCAGCGCAGATGATATAACAGGCTTGTGTATCCCCTTCGGACCGTACGAGCAATTGGGTGGGCGAACCTGACGAACCAGAAACTTAGCGTGCTCGTTGGGCATGCGCGCCTGTTTTCCAGCCTAACTCCCTGCTTTCTTCTGTGCTTTACATTTTATACCTGGATACCGAACATGTTAGCGACCCCCTCTTTCTGGAGGCGGTGGCCCAGCAGTTTCATAAGCATCCGGTCGGCCACCGGCGGGCTCTGATCGTACACGGAAGCAGCGAGAAGGTGGAGCGGACATTTGAGGCGGAGGGCCACTTCATAGAGCGCGAAAACGGACTGCTGCCAGTGGATACCGACGAGCAGCGCCGCTTGGTAGAGCGCGACCTGCGCGAAACGAACCAATCGATTGTCGCGACGCTCACCGATCAGGTGGTGCCTACGGTGGGGGTTCAAGGGACCGACCGCCAACTGCTTCGCCGTACCGATGACGGCACCATCGCTGCTGCCAGCAATCTGGGATGGCTCGATGCGTTGCTCAAGCAACACGTGGTGGCCGTCGTTTCGTCGATGATTGCACCTGACCCCGACACGATTGCCGAGGAGGTGCCCCTGCCTAAAGCCGCCGCGGCGCTGGCCCACTACTTTGCCGCCGATGCTGTAACCGACGATCCGCCGGTGCGTGTGGTGCTCTTCCATCCCAACGATACGCCCGGCCTGCAAGGCGAGGAGGGAACCGTGCACGAGGTCTGTGCCCCTACGCATCCCACCATACCCCACAAACAGGCCGTGCATACGCTTGCTGAGGCCGATGTGCCGATGCTGCTTACCAACACGCGCGGATTTTTCGAGGGCGATGCGCCTACAGGGACACGTATTGCTTCTGTGGATTGAACCTTTGGGTAAATTGGCGTCAAAGATGCAAGTAAACGCTGTAATGGCCCGATTGGGCTTGAATGCGGGAGAGGGGGGGGTTATGTTTGTGCGCTTGAAACCGCCGATCTTTAGGACCTTCAAACCTGCTTTAACGCAATTATGAGTACCTTTGAAGAACGTTACCGCCAGCTCACCGAACTCGTGGAAGATGCTGAGGAAGACCTCATGAAGTTCTACGAGAAAGAAAATAAGGCAGCAGGCACGCGCGCTCGCAAGAGCATGATGGCCTTGAAAAAGCTGGCCCACGAAATTCGCCAGGAAATTCAGGATATTAAGAATGAAGAACTGTAAGCGTTGCTAAGAGTCAGTACGGTGCTACATTTCGTGCCTCCGCGCACGTGGGCCAACGCGCTGTGTTGACTTGACCTGCTACGCGCACGTTTGGCATGCCCAGGAAGTGCGTCCGTTTACGGGCCCTACTCCTGGGCATTGCTATTCAATGACGTCCTCCAGCCGGGGTGATGCTCCCGAGCCGACATCCCAGACGGATGCCGACGACGGTCGGCAGACGATCTGGGATGCATGCCCCAGTGGATGGATGCATTAATGGATGCATTCGCGGAGTGAGTCCGCCCTCAAACGGCACATGGATTACTTCATGCGTACCACAGGCATGACCTTTGGCCCTCGCTTCGCTCGGCTCCGGATCAACGCCCGACGGCTGTCGGGATTGTCCGGGATGACAGTCTGCTAAGTTTCTGCATATTGCCCGAGCCTGTAGCACAACACGTTCTCGGATTGGCTGTCCATCATCCGGTTCATTGGTGAGGAGTAGGTTCTGGCGTGCTTTATCACCCCGCTCGCATCTGATGTGGTATCGTGCACGCCCCCGTTGCACGGATTAGTTGCACGGATTAGTTGCACGGATTATAGACGCTGTCTGTCTATGCGTACAGGTTGTATCCCTACAGGCGCTGTGCGTGAAATTAAGCGCTCGTTTTGATTTCTTGTTTTGGGGACTCGAGGGGTACTTCCTCTACCGACGGCGTACGTGCTTAGCGGTGTGCCGTCCAGGGCACGTGCAGTGCCGATGGCATTCGCACCACAGGTTACTGGGGACGCAAGCGGTACCGACAGTGGTCGGCACAGGTTACCCGGCTATGGGTTTTCTTAGCCCGGGATCAGTATTCCGACAGCGTATCTGTTTAGCCCTCTCGTCGCATGGCTCCGCCGTGCGACGCAGGCTGTTCAGGGGCTCTGCCCCGTTCCAACTTAGCCTAAACACTGACCAGACGTTGGCTGCGCTTCCAGTTGTGGGCTACAGGTCGCCAAACAGATACCCGACAGTGGTCGGAAGGATATCCCGGGCGTTCATCGAAGTCCGTTCAACAGATACCCGACGGCTGTCGGTATCAGGGCGCTGCGAGGGCTTCAATAGGCTGGGGGCGAAGGTCATGCCTCTGGTGCTACGAACCTTCATCGGGGTTCAATTTTCGCCGCATCGCTGCCCCCTCGTGCCTGCAAACGAACCCCCAAACAGGCTCTACGACAGGCAACCGGGTGGCTCCTCACCTTCGTATTTGCTGTACACTCAACCGTTACACATTGTATGTCGCTTTACTTACAGTGTACTCGCTTTGTGCTGATCTGTGCGCTGCTGCTTGCAGGGCTGCCCTGTGCGTACGCGCAGTCGCTTCCCGAGCCGCCCGATGAGCCCGATCCCCCCGAAGAAGAAGAGCCGCATCCGTGGACATACGAGCTGGGCACGCGCTTTTCGGGGTCGCAGGCTGCGTATAGCAACTGGCAAGAGGGCGGTGTAGGGTCGGTATCGCTCACGGCTTCGCTTGATGGGGAAGCCCAACGTGCTACGGAGCGACTGGCGCAGCTGTATCAGGGCACCTTCCGAATGGGCTTTATCAATCAGGAAAGTGAACCTCTTCGCAAGTCGGAAGATGTGCTCCGCCTGCAAATGGCGTTGCGCTACATAGGGGATGACTTCTTCGAGGCCTTCAACCCCACGTTTGCCTCGGCACTGCGCACGCAGTTCGTAAAAGGGTTCAACTTTAGCGAAGACCCGTTCGACGATGACGTAGAGCGCGAAACGCCGGTGCTGGTCTCGAATTTTCTGGCGCCAGCCTTTTTCACGCAGTCGTTGGGTCTGACGTATGACCCGGCCTCCTGGTACACGCTTCGGTTTGGAGGCGCTACCAAACAAACGATCGTCAAAGACCAGGAGCTGCGTCCGCTCTACGATGTGCCTACCGACAATTTGCTGCGTTTTGAGGCGGGGACCGAGGTGAACAACGTCCTCGACATCCGTCTCATGGAAAACGTGCGCTGGCGCTCAACCCTGAACGTGTTCTTCTCGTTCAACGAGGTAGAGAGTCCGCCCGACGTTACCTGGGAGAACAGCGTGTCGATGAGCGTAAACGACTGGCTAAGTACCGAACTGGAGTTCGTGGCGCTCTTCAACGAAAACGTCTCGGATGCGGTGCAAATCAAGGAAGTGATTTCGGTTGGGGTCTCCTTTGATCTGCTTTAGCACCCTTTAGCACCCTTTAGTACCCACCTGATTTTGCATAGGCAAGGGGGCGTATTCGCGGGGAGGCGCACAGCAGTGCGTAGCGCAAAGCGTTGCTCATGAGTAAAAGCTGCGTATGGCAAAACGGGTTCTTGCATTGGGATATGGAGCCGTGGTCGTGGGCTGCTGGCTCGTGCCGCCACTGGCAACCTTGCACTACCCGGCCGGTGTGGTGTGGGCGGTTGCCGCTTTTGTGGGAAGCGGCGGCCTGGCCCTACACCAGTTCACGCAGACATCGCGTTCGTTCTACGCCGTAACCCGCACCGTTATTGCCTTGCTGGGCATCCCTCTCGTTGGGCTGCTGATGCCGGGGCTCTGGCGTGCGCACTGTGACCTGGTGGCCGGATTCGGCTACTTCCTGCTTTTCCCATTGTGCTCGGCGCTCTTTGCAGTGGCTCTGGCCTACTGGCTGACCAGCCGACGCGTATCCTACCCGTTCGCGCGTCTGCTCGGAATCGGGCTGCTCATCGCAATAGCTGGGCCGCTCTACGACCTGGGCGGACATCCGCAGTTCTATACCTACAACCATGTGTTTGGCGGTGTGCTTGCGCCTATCTACGACCGCTTCCTGCCGTTTCGGCCCGGATTCATCGCCTTTCGAGCAACCACGTTGCTCTGGGCCGTGCTTCTGGTGGCGCGCGGATACGTGCTGCGGCAGGGCCGGTGGTCGGTGGCGCCAACCGTTGTCATTGGCGCGGGGGCGCTGGCATTAAGCGCAGCCTACCTTCATGCCGACACGCTACGCATCAACACGTCGCCTACGCGCATCCAGCAAGCGTTGGGCGCACACCACCCCACCGAGCACTTCGACGTGCACTACGACCCGGCTGCGCTCGACTCGGCCACGGTAGCGCGTGTTGGGGAAGACCTGGAGTTTGAGCGCGCCCGTCTTGCTGACACGCTCCGTGCAGGCGATGAGGCGCCGACCGGCATTCAGGTGTATCTGTATCCCGATGCCGAAACCCGCGCCCGGCTCACGGGCGCACATACCACCAGTGTAGCACCGGTGTGGCTGGCCACGCCGCAGATGCATCTACTTGTGGAACGCTACGGCTCTATGTCGCACGAGCTGGCCCACCTGATGGCGCGTCCGTATGGGCTGCCGGGCATCAACGCGTCGGGGTCGGTAGGGCTGGTGGAAGGCTGGGCCGTGGCACTCGAAGCGCCCACGCGCCGCCCGCCACCGCACGATCAGGTGCTGGCGGCCACGCCCTTCGAGGAACTCGACCGCCGTGCACAGATGGTGCAGCAGCAGGGCACGCCGTGGGGCTTCTGGGCCGGACGGGGCGGGGTGTCGTACACGGTCTTTGGATCGTTTATCACATCTGTTGCGCAGACCCATGGCCACAATGCGATTGCCGAGGCGTATGCCTGGGGCACATTAGAATCAGCAACCGGATGCTCCATCGAGGCCCTCACGGACCGGTGGCTCGCTGAGCTTCGAGGACAGCCCCAGGTGGATGCAGAGGCGCGCCCGGTCGCCCAGCAACGCTTTCGCATCCCCGGATTCTTCGAGCTTGCATGCCCGTACGAGCCTATCCCCGTTCGGGCTCGCTACGAACAGGCCAGGCGCAATCTGGCACAGGGCGATACCACCGCTGCCCGCAGTGCGCTGCATACGGCGATCGACACAGCCCCCGACTTTGCCCGCGCCCGCCGGTTGCTTGCCCAGGTGCACGTGCAGACCCAGCAGCCCGATTCAGTACAACATGCACTGGGCGATTCTGAAGAATGGGGCGCTTCGGAGTGGGCACTTGCGGGCAAGGCGCATGCGCAACGCGCCCGGTGGAAACGGGCGTATGAAGCGTATCGGCAGGCCGAGCAGGATACGCCGCGAGCCGCCATCGAAACCCGTACGCGCTACATCGCGCAGGCGCTCGATGCAGAGGCCTCTGCGCAGCGGCCCGACTCTACATGGTCTACGTGGCAGCAGCGACTTCAGAGGTTTGAGACGCCGCTTTCGTCGGATACGCTAAACGTGCGCCTCCACCGAACCCGCCATCTGGATACGTTGCGCACGGCGGAGATGCCGCGAGGCTGGCGCGATACGTGGCGCCTGCGCATCCACCTGGGGGCAGTCGAGGCGGCCCGTCGCCAGCGCGATGCCGCTGCTCTGCACGAAGCGGCCTGCACCGCCCGGTTGGTGGCTCGTGCCCTCAATGCGCGTCCGCTGTACGAGGAACTCACCAACGCCATCCGCCGGGCTACGTGGATGGACACGGGAGCGGTAACCGCACGCTGTGCGTCTCCAGACGCCCCGGCATCCACCAAGGGCTAATACTCAGCGGGGGTGCACAAGACGCCGCCGTGGCAACGATGCAATCCGAACCGTGCGTGGTGCGTATCGTTCATGCGCATGCCGCGCGGCAGAGCGTTCGCGCGCTTGTTTCCTATGCCATGCTGTACTCCCATGTCTCTGTGTTCCTCCAGCGGTGCCGTTTTTCCCTCCACAAAGTCATGCTGGCTTTGGAGCCATGGACTCGGCGGGGTGCTGCTCCTCCTTGCGCTTATGACGGGCGGATGCGCAAGTAGCGAAGATGCCACCGAGGCCAACGACACACCCCCCGTGCCGCGTGAGGTGGTAACGACGCCCGACTCGACCGTGCGCACCGTGCAGCTTTACCGTGGCGACGACGAGCGTGCGTTGCCGGTTCTGTTTATGGATGAAGACACGCCGCTGACGCTTGAGTTCGACCTGCTGGTGGACGACGGGCGGCCCCTCAGCATCTACTTTATTCATGCCGACCAGACCTGGCGCCGCGACCTGTCGCCCTCGCAGTACATGCGCAGCTTTTCCAGCGCGTCGTTGCTCGACTATCGGCCCTCGCGGAGTACCGATGTGCGCTACATGCACTACACGTATCAATTCCCCAACAACGACATCGAGTTCACTGTCAGTGGCAATTATATCCTGCGGGTTACCGAACAGGGACGCCGCGACGAGGTGCTGTTTGAGCGTCCGTTCTATGTGAGTGAGCAGCAAGCGGAGGGTAACCTTGAACTGGAGACGCTGCGTAGGCGTGGGGCCGCCCGCCCCCCGCTTCGTCCTACGCTGCTCTTTACGCCCCCCGAAGAGCTGCGCGGCAACCCCTACGGATACACCGTCTGCTTTGCGCGCCACGCCGTGCACGAAGCCCCCCGATGCAGCACGCGTCCGCTGCTGAGCGAACAACCGGCGTTGGCCTTCGAACTCGACCGGGCCGACGCCTTCGAGCCGCTGTCGCCTGCTCTGCTGCTCGACCTCACGAATCTGCGCACCAACACCAACATTATAGAGGTCGATCGCACCCAGCGGCCGCCACGAGTCGTTATAGAGCCCGACCGCGCCCGTCTTCTGGATAATGAAGGCACGCGCCTGGGCGGGCAGTCGATCATTCGAGCGGCCCTGCGCACCCTGCCCGATGGCGAACTGTCCGGCGAATATGTCGATGTGCAGTTTTCGTTTGTCCCCCCAGAGCAGACGTCGGACCCGGGCGACGTCAGGCTAAACGGGCCCATCGATCCTTCCGGAACGGCTATGCAGTGGGATGAGCAGGCCCAGCGCTACACCGCGACGCTGCGGCTCAAGCAGGGCAAGCACGCGTATCGCTATCGCACCACCGACGACACCATCCAGGCCGCCATGCAGAACGCCCCGCGGCTCTACGCCGAGCGCTACCTCACCTTTGTGTACTATCGCGATGCCCGTGTGGGCACCGATCGCCTGCTCCAGGTGCAAACCGCCCGCCCGCCGCGTTAAATACGCCCCCGCGGAGGCATTTGCATCCAACCCGATAGCCATGTGTATGTTATTATAGAGGATGCAGAGGCCAAGCGCCTGCCCCGGGCATTCGTCCCGGTCGTGTGCTCGCCCTCCAGTTCGTCGTAGGTTTCCCCTGTCTCGTTTGTCAAACTACCTGCTCCCCCATCATGCCTACCGATTCCACCATTCCTGCCGAAGCCCGCTCCTGGCGCGATGCCTTCGCCGATGCAATGGCCCCCGACACCGTTGCCTTCCAGACGCACGACACCGCGCACGCCCGGCATCGCGCCGCCTGTGCTGAGACGGAGGGCGTGACCTTCCACGACCTGGGCTCCAGTGAAGAAGGCCGCCCGCTTTACGGCATCACCGCCGGGTCGGGACCCGTGCACCTGAGCTGTATCGCAGGCAACCACGCCGACGAGCCCGTAGGCCCCGAAACGCTCCGCTACCTCGTCGATCGCCTGCTCGACACCCCACCCCATGCCTCGTGGCGCCAGGGCATCCGGTGGACGATCGTGCCTCACACCAACCCCGACGGCGAAGCCCGCAACCAGCCCTGGATCACCGCCTGGCCCGATGCTGAGGCCTACTTCGCGCACCGCGTCCGCGAACTGCCGGGCCGCGACATGGAGTTTGGCTTTCCCGATCTGCGCACCGAAAACAAAGCCGTAAGTCGCTTTCTTCGCGAGCAGGGACCGTTCAGCGCGCACCTTAGTGCTCACGGCATGGGCGTAGCCGCCGGGGCGCTGCTGCTCATCCACCCGCACTGGAGCTTCCGCACCGACGGCCTCCAAACGCTCTATCGTGATGCAGCAGCCGAGGCGGGGCTGGGCCTGCACGACCACAACCGGCAGGGCGAAAAAGGCTTCTTCTGGATCGGGCCCGGATTCACGACAACCCCGAACGGGGCCGGTATGCGCGCCTACTTCCGCGCCCAGAACGACCCAGAGATGGCATCGCGCTTCCTTGATAGCTCGATGGAGTTCGTGGAGGCGTTGGGCGGCATGCCACTCTCGGTAGTGACCGAAGTGCCGCTGTTCGTGCTCGATTCGCCCACGCCTGTGGGCGGGCCGCCGCCGCGATACACCGCCTTTAAGGAAGCGCTGCCCCGCATCCAGCATGAACTGCAAACGGCTGGCGCCTCCGATACGCTGTCGGACTTCGACCTACAGCCGCTCCCGCTACACACTGCCATGACGCTGCACAGCACTGTGCTCGGCGGCATGATTGCTACGTGCCGGAGGCATAATCAGGCGGATACTGATACTCAATAGCTATTCTAACACCTGCTTACTGTGTATCTCGGCAAAATGAGTGACAATACCATGAAAGAAAGCGCTTCTGGTAGGGACAGGGCTTGAACCTATTCCGCGTCGTCGTATATAGACAGACCAATATTTAGAACCTCCCTCCCAACCATTCATAGCCCATGATTAAGAAACGCGCCTACAAAAACGTGGTACGAGTTACATTCGAACTTCCCGGCGATGCCGTAGACGAGCACGCTGGCGTCGCAGGCAGTTTTAACGAATGGACGCCTCAAGATCTGCCCATGGAATACGTAAAGACACGGGATGTATGGAAAGCTGCTGTGTCGCTGGAGCCCGATTCGGCGTACGAGTTCAAATACTACGTCGACGGCGACCAGTGGGTCAACGATGCGGAGGCCGACGAATACACGTCGAACCCGTACGTCGAAAAGAACAGCGTTGTGCATACGTAATCCCCAATCTGGAATCTGGGTCGTGCTCTGTCAAGAACAAATGTTTAGATTGTTGGAGAGCACGGAATCCCCCCACCCCGGTTGCAGCATTACGTACCGCTCCTCTACAGGGCCTCGGATCTGCTTCGTCAGTTGGTCTTCAGCCTCGTGTGGGGATAGACGGGGAATGGGTGAACGGCTGGATGATTTTCGTCCACCCTTCTACTCTTCCATACCTCAACGAAGCATGCGAAACTGGTATACCTATGCATGGGCTGCTGGAAGGCACATGCTTCACAGTGTGCGACGAACGACTCAAAAAAAGACGGCCTGCCTCTCAAAGGAAGCAGGCCGTTTGGCGTGAATGCGTGTCCAGAGGAGCGGTTAGGCGCGTCCGCGAAGCATGCCATGCCAGTACATTTGCGGTAGCCCATACGCTTTGAGGGCATACATGCTGTAGCGCTCCTGGCTGGTGTCGAACGAGAAGGTCGGGTCGGGCTCGTTGTCGTAGTCAAACTCGGCCAGCACGAGCTTCCCGTACCCGGTTACGAGCGGGCACGAAGAATAGCCGTGGTACTCCTTCGGCGCGGTAATTTCGCCGTCGTGCATCAGCTGAAGCAGGTTGTGGACCACCGTGGGCGCTTGTTTCCGCACCGCCGCGCCGGTTTTGGCATTGGGGGTGCTGCTGGCATCGCCCAGGCTGAAGATATTGTCGTACGTGTTGTGCTGTAGCGTATGCTTGTGCACATCAACCCAACCCTCGTCGTTAGAGAGCGGGCTCTCTTTGATGAAGTCTGGCGCGCTTTGGGGGGGGGTGACATGCAGCATGTCGTAGGAGACGACCCGCTCGCCGGGGGCGCTATCGCCACCGCCGGTGCCGCGGATGACAGCTTCGTTGGTGTCGGGGCGAATCTCGACCAGCTCGCTGTGCAGGTGTACGTCAATGCCGTAGCGGTCGACCACATCGCGCAGCGTACGGGCGAACTTCTCGACTCCAAAGATGACGGTACCCGGTGTGTAAAACTGCACGGACACGTCGTCGAGGATGCCGCGCTTGCGCAGGTGATCGGCGGTCAGGTACATGATCTTCTGTGGGGCGCCACCGCACTTAATGGGCGTGGCGGGCTGCGTAAACACGGCGCTATCGCCTGGTTGCAGGGTTTGCATGGTATCCCAGGTATCCTCGCAGTACTCGTAGGCGTAGTTGCTCACAACGCCCGAGCGCGGGTCAGCAACAGCATCGGCAAGTCCGGGAATCCCATCCCAGTCGAGCTGAATGCCGGGTGCAACCACCAGGTAGTTGTATTCGATGGTGTCGCCGCTCTGGGTGGACACGGTGTTGGCGTCGGGGTCGAAGGTTTCGGCGTAGTCCTGAATCCACGTAACGCCTTCGGGGATGAACTCCGCCATGGGGCGCTCGGAGATTTCTTTGTCGAAGACCCCCGCGCCCACCAGCGTCCAGATGGGCTGGTAGTAGTGGGTGTCTGACGGTTCGATGATGGCGATGGATTCGGGGGCACGGTCGGACTGTTGCAAATGGGCAGCAACGGTAATTCCGGCGCTTCCACCGCCTACAATAACGACATCGTACTGGCTGGAAGTACTCATAACGTATTGGGTTGGATGTTAAAAAGGGGGGCGAAGAGGGGGGTTATGATTGCAGTTTGCGACCAAAGTGCTTGCCGAAGCTGGTCAGGAAGCCCAGGGCGCGGCGCGTATCGGGGTCGCGAAGTGCCTTGAAGAGGCCCCACATCCCTACTTGCGGCGGCTCATCGCCGCACTCGCGGCGGCAGTCGGCCAGCGCGTCGCCCGCTTTGCCGACCACCGAGACAGCCTGGGGATCCAGAATGCCGGAGTTTTTGAGCGCAGTAAACTCGTCGGAGCCGACAAAGGCGCTTACTTCACTGAGGGCCTCGGCGGTGCGGCGCAGGACCAGTTCCGGATCGTGCCCCGAGGCTTCGGCAGCACGGTAGGTGTCGTCGAACATGTCGACAAGCATATTGGCGGCCTGCGGAGCCTCGTCGGCCAGGTCGATGAGCCGGTCCACGTCGTCCATGCGGTTCATGAGCCGCGTGAGCGTGTCGACTGTTTCGGGGGCCGTGAGGCGCTCGGTAAGCTGCAACGCCAACTGGAGCCGCTCGTCAAGATCGACGCCGTGGGCCTCGGCAGTGCGATACGTGTCATCGACCATGTCGGTGACCATGTTGGCAGCCTGCGGCGCCTGGTCGACCGCGGTGGCCAGTCCGTCGACGGCCTCTTCGATGGCATCGAGGCGATCCAGGATGCGGTGCAGGGCCTGAGAGGTTTGTGGATCGTTCAGGCGCTCCTCAAGCGAGGGAGCACCATTGGTAGAGGGCGTACTCATAATGGATTCGGGATTAGGTGCAACAAATGTCGAAAAAGCGCTTTCAGTAGGGCCTGGCTGACAACAACGCCTGTCAAGATTTGTCTGGGCGCTATGCCAACTCCGTCGTTCCGACTCAGGGCTGTGCAGTGGCAAAGAGGCTGTCGGGTACGAACACGGCATAGAGCCCACGCAAGTCGCCGGGTTCAAACCCGTAGGCACGATCATTAGGGTATCCGTCTTTTACAAAATCAGGCCGGTTTTCTTCGGGACCGTGGCAGGCCAGGCACGTCTCTTCTACTGTGATACGCTGAAAGAAGCGCTGCCCCGAGGTGCCATCGAGCACTGTGTCTTCGTGCCACACGCGCTTTAAGTCGGGGTCTTCCTCGAAGCGCTCGTATGCAGCGCGGGCTTCATCATCAAGCGTATGGGCAGGGTTGCGGTTGCGAGCAGCCAACTGCTGCACGGTCCAGCCGTGTTCCTGAGCAAGAGCCTGGGCGCGCTGCCCAACGGGCTTGCAGACCTCAGCAAATGTCGACTGATCGACCGCCTCCGGGTCATCGACCTGACGAGCAAGGGTGGAGCGAAGCACGTCGAGTCCGTCAATGCTGGCCTCTACACGAGCTTTAGAAGCAGCCCGTGCTTCCGTCGAATCGGTCTCAGAAGACTTCTGACAGGCTGATAACAGAAGCACACTACTCAGCAATGCCAGCAGTCCTGTTGTCCGAAAAAACAAGGAGAAGCTGCACATATCGCCACTGCGTTTGGGTGCGTGTGGATGGCCCGTTTCGTCTGCTACATTGCATGTTCATAACATGTAATGACAATATGTTGTAATTACATGTCAAGATAGTGTTTCCTGAATGGGTAGCGCTCCGTCACCTGAATGTTTTGGTGCGGGAGGGGCTCGCGCTGAAAGGTTTCTTCCAGACCTCTCCCCAACGGGTTGTCATGTTGAGCGCTCTGATACCGGTAGCTTTCGGTAGAGAAGTGTTTTTTAGAGTGCAAGCACAGCCCTGCCCCCTGTCGCCGCCCGCTGCCGGAGGAATCATCTCCCGCTCGGTTAGCAGACGCCCACCGGGTGCGAGGTTGTGCCGGGGGGGAGATCTTTATTCACTGCGTTGGAACAGGCATCCAGAACGTTGCCGGAAGCTAAGGGCACAATGCGCCAACACGTGTATGATCTATAGCCAAATCAGATGTACTATAGTATTGAGTAGAGCACGAGAAGGGCCTGTAGCACCGGCGGCTGTCGGTGTTGAGCCGGGTGGTACACGGACCCTTCTCATGGTTCCGTTCTCGGAGCCCTATCAGTTTAGGTCTGTTGTTGATAGCAGTATGACACACGAAATCAAACGCACATACCGATACTGCCTGTATCCGAACGAGGCGCAGAAGCAAGAACTCGCTCGTACGTTCGGGTACAGTCGGTGGGTGTACAACTGGGCGCTTGAGACGAAGACGAAGGCCTACTACCAGGACGAAGCGTCGCTTTCGTTTACCGATCTCTCCGGTCGTCTCACCTCCAAGAAAAAGGAGGAAGAGACCGAGTGGCTGTCGGAGGTGAGTGCGGTCACGCTCCAACAAAGCCTTCGCAATCTGAATCAGGTGTTTACCAACTTCTTGGAGGGCCGGGCCGAGTACCCTTCCTTCAAGTCGAAGAAGGGCGACCAGACGGCTCGGTACGTCGGCACGGCCTTCGACATCCGAGAAGAGAACGGCAAGCGGAAGCTCCGCCTCTCGAAGATGCCGGGACTCATCAACATCCGGTGGTCGAGAGAGCTTCCGTCTAAGCCGAGTAGCTGCACGGTCACAAAAAACGCCGCAGGGCAATGCCACGTCTGCTTCGTCTGCACCGAGGACGTCCGCCAGCTCCCGAGAGTCAACGGAGAGGACGGTGACCTTGAGTTCGTCGGGGTAGACCTGGGTATCGAAAGTCTCGTGACGCTCTCGACGGGCGAGAAAGTCGGGAATCCGCGCTGGTTCGAGAACGAATATGAGCGGCTTCGCCGCGAACAGCAGAAGCTCTCCCGGAAAGAGAAAGGCTCGAACAACTGGGAGCGGCAACGGAAACGTGTAGCAAAAGTCCACCAGCGTATTCAGGACCGCCGCAAGGACTTCATCGAGCAGTTGACGACTCGGCTTGTGGAGAGCTTTGACGTGATCGTAGTCGAGAATCTTGCGGTGAAGAACATGCAGCAGAATGGAAAGCTGGCTCGTCACATTGGGCAAGCTGGATGGGATCAGATCGTCCGCCGCCTGAGAGACAAATGCGAGTGGTACGGACGAACGCTCGTCATTGCGGACAAGTGGTTCCCGTCCAGCCAGCGATGCTCTGAATGCGGCCACGTCGACGGGAAGAAATCCCTCGACGTGCGAGACTGGACATGCAGCGAGTGCCGCACTCATCACGATAGAGACATTAACGCAGCCAAGAACCGCAGTAGGCACCGAAAGCTTTCGCGTGCCGAATTCAAGCACCCGGATAGCTGGATAAGACCGACGCGTTTGAAGTCGTCGGCACCGCTGGATGAATGGTAGAATCCCTGGCTTTAGCCGGAGGAGAAGTCAACATGTTACGATTGAGGTGTTACGAAATGAGGCTGCAGAGCGTCTACACCATGCATGTGCAAAAATAATCGCATCGGGGGCGCCCTTGCTATTTCTAAATGTGCTTCCATGCGTTTTATGTCGGATTGTGAGATTGTCCGCCGTACGCTACGATGCTCTCCCACAGGGACTTCCCATAGCCGGGTAACTTGTGCCGAACGCCATCGGCACCGTCGGTGCCAGGTCCTGTGATTAATCTCACAGTATCACAATAAACCAGCACCACTGCTATGAACGATATGATACGCTCGCTGCTTTATGCTTCTGAGGCTTCGGCTTCAGGCGATTCCGATGCTCCGGCTGCAGGAGAGCCTGTTTCTGTGAAGCGCCAGGTGTATCTGGCTGTCGAGTTTGTGGTGCTTTTTGTGGGACTTCCGTTGCTGCTATACACGCAACGCACAGAACTGGGCGGGCGCGTGGTGCCCATTCTGCTGCTTTTGGCCGTGGGATGTGTGGGGGTGCTGTTGCTCGATCCCCGCTTCGACCGGCAGCGCATGTGGAATGCAGCGTCGGTGGGGGCACAGCTACGCTCGATGCTTGGGGTGTTTGCTCTGGGCGTCGTGGGTATGATTGGCATCTTTGCATGGCGGCATCCCGATCTGTTGTGGTCGTTTCCGCGTGAGCACACGCGCACATGGCTGGTGCTCATGATCACGTATCCGCTGCTTTCGGTGTATCCGCAGGAGTTGATCTTCCGCACATTCTTGTTTCATCGCTACGACCCGCTCTTTGGCGGGGTGCGCGCCAAAATTGCGGCCAGCGGCACGGCGTTTGGCATTGCCCATATCGTATTCGCAAATTGGGCCGCCCCGCTCCTGACTGGGCTCATTGGCTTCTGGTTTGCACGCACTTACGCACGCTCCGAATCGACCCTTACGGTGACGGTAGAGCACATTCTGTGGGGCATGCTCGCGTTTACTGTGGGACTGGGCTGGTACTTTTATAGTCCGGCCATTTAGGAATGGCTCCAGACCGATTGCGCCGGAATTACTACGCCAGAAGTACTGCGGGGCTGTTATGGCTGTTGGGTGGATGTGTCGGCCGGTGCATCGGGCGGGAGGTTGAGCGTAACGGTGTCGGGTAAGACGCGAATGTTGCGCGCCTGGATCGCCGCATCCGCGACATGCAGGTCGAATGTGATGGGGGTGCCGGTGTTGAGCGTATCGAGCGATCCAGGCCGGTCAACCGGAATTGTCATGAGCATCGCATCCATGACGTCGGGGATGGGCTCGTGATGCACAATCATGTCGCGCCCGCCCGTTGCTGGCGACTGAAAGGCACCGCGCACGTCTTCATAGACGGTGGCATTGTCGGGCGGGGGGGGCGTGTCGGAGGTTGAAGAGGAGCATCCGTGGAGCGCCAACGCGATGCATCCCATAAAAAGAGCGGTGTAGAGCGAACGAATGGGTAGCGGCATTACGGGGTAGCGGCATTACGGGGTAGCGGCATTACGGGGTAGCGGCATTACGGGGTAGGGGCGTCTACAAGGGGGATGAAACGGCACATTTCGGGTGAGAAGACGGCCTCGCGGAGTTCGGGGCTGAGGAACGTGCCCAGCGAGAGCCCGCGCAGAATTAGCAGCAGACCGACGAGTGCAATGCCGTAGGGGGCTAACGTGAGCAGTGTGGCACGCCACGAGGTGGAGGCACGGCGGCCCATCCATTGCACGGCAAGGAGAGCGGGGAAGGTGGCGAGTCCAAATGCGCCCATGAAAAGCATGCTGTGCACGAGCGATCCGGCGGCCAGGGCCGTTGCCACAGCCGCGTAAGAAAAGCCACACGGCAGAAGTCCGTTGAGAATCCCCAGCGCAAACTGGTTCCCGGGGCCTGGCTGGTTCAGTAGCGACTGGAGCGGCCCGCGAAGGGTGCGTAAGAGGCGGGCAGGAGCGGCCTCCAGGCGTTTGACCCAGCGACGAACGGGGCGAAGCAGAACAGCGCTTAGCATCAATACGCCCAGTACGAGCGAGAGGGTGCCCTGGTAGCCTTGCAGAGCAACGGCCCATCCAAACGCCCCAATGAGTCCGCCAAGGGTGATGTACGAGAGCGTGCGGCCGGTATGGTACACAAGGCGGCCTATCCAGAAGCGCCATGGCGCGCGCGGGCCGGGCACTGCCAGGACCAGCGGACCGCACATACCTACGCAGTGCAGGCTGCCTGCTGCGCCGAATACGAGACCGGCAATAAGCCATTCGATCATTGGTAGGCTCTATTGAGGAGGGGACGAACGGACCGAGGCGGATACGTCGTGCGACGTTCCGCTTAGGTGGAGTGTTGCCGCAGCCGTATCGCCCAGGGTCAGGGCAGCATCTACGTCGTAGATCATAACGTGTGGGCCACCCGGATGCAGCGTAGTTACCGTGTCGGCAGGTAGAGGGAGCCCATCGTCCAGTTCACGCATTCCGGTGGTGCCATCGTCATTTTCTACCGTGGTGTGGATTTCGGTGCGCTCCGACACTGGGGTGCTAATGCGCGTTAGGGTGTCAGCGGTTGCATCTGGATTATGGAACTCAAAGTAGAGTGCTGTTACACCGCCTTCGGGAGCAGGGCGCATCCAGGCATTGGTAACGGTTACCGTGTCCGTCGAGGTCGTGGGGGAGGATGAGGCATCGCTGTTAGATGCGGATTCGCTGCCACATCCCCCCAACATAAACCCACCAATGAGGGCTGTAGCAAGCAGAGCAGAGGCACGCAAAATCATAACCGAGTCTGGGGGATGATGAGCGGGGGGCGAGCGCAGAGGCAGATCGGGCAGATCAGGAGTTGGGGCGGATGGTGGCCAGGTCTTCGGCCAGAATGTCGACGGGAGTCATGCTACCGCCATAGTGAAAGAGCACGCGCTGCTGCGGATCAATGAGCGAAATCTGATCGGTGTGGTCGATTAGGTAATCGTCATCATCGTAGGAGCCGCGCGAGAGCTCTACGCGCACGTCCATACGCTCCATGAGATCGCTGATCGTATCGCGCTCGCCGGTAAGAAATTGCCAGTCGGTATCGTCGAGACCGTATGCCTCGCGATAAGACTGCAAGCGCTCAGGGGTGTCGCGCTGAGGGTCGAATGTAATGGTGACGAAGGCGACATCGTCGGGAGCCTCGACCTGGTCGCGAAGCTGCCGCATGTTGGCCGTTACCATAGGACAGATGTCAGGGCATTGCGTGTACACATAGCCCACGACAACGGCCTGTCCGGCAAAGTCATCAGGAAACGTGACCGAATCGCCCTTGTGGTTGACAAGATCGAACGACGCGTCGGAGAGGTCGTCGATTCGGTCATCGTTGTCGCTGGTGCAGCCAGTGAGCACAAAAAGGCTCAGCAGGATCACAGGCAGGAAAAAAGCAGAACGAGAAGGCATGTCGGGCACCGCAGCCATAGGAGTCTGTCATTGTTATGACATGTCACGAGAGGAAAGGAATTGCGTTTCTGCTAACATGCACAAATTGCATGGATTGATGCACATGCTGCTGGTGTTTGAGAAAAGGTGGTTGAACCAAAAAAACCCTGCTCAGAGCCAGCAGGCTGAGCAGGGCGATGGAGTGAGAAGAACTACGTCGTTATACCAACTTCGCACGCTTCGTTGGGGAGGTGAAGAGATGGAAGCGTGAATGGGCGGATGAAAACCATCCATCCGTCCACCGTCCATCCATGCATCCCCACACAGTGCCGAAGGCCGACTGACGACGAGCATCCGGTGCGCTGTAGAGAAGCGATACCGCAATGCTGCAACTGGATTGGGCGTTAGCCAGCTGCAACCCAGGAGTTGCACCAGCCATTGGGGTGCACAGGACCTGGGAAGAGTTGGCAGCCGCCGCAGTTAGCGTCGCCCTCGGGTTCTTGCCAGAAGGAACAGTTGGCGCAGTTCTCTTCAGGATTGGGGGTGTTTTCGACGTATTCGAGCGCTTCGATCTGTGTTTCGCGCTGCTCGAGCTCGCTATCGCTAAGGCCCGATACATCGTCGCAGCTAAAATCGGCATCGCCCGAAGCATCGTCGCCCGAAGCATCGTCGCCCGAAGCATCGTCGCCCGAAGCCGACGAGCTATCGTCGTCGCCGCCGCAGGCCGTGAGTAGGGTGCTGGTTCCAGCACCAACAAGGCCAAGGGCCCCAAGCCGCTGAAGAAATAGGCGTCGTGATACCTTGGAGTCGCTCATAGAAATATGCGGTCTGTGATCGGATGGTGATCGGAGGGAGGTATACACGTTATGCACACATAAGATTACAATTTCAATTTGTAATCACAAGCGGATGCAGGGCAACCATTGCGAAATTGAGGCAACGATCTGGATATTTCACAGATGGGTCTTCGCAGCAGTGGACGGGGCGGTTGCGTGGGCCAATTGCAATATTTGGATGCCGTACAACGGAATGCGAAGGAGCCATCGTTGGGTAGGGGTTCTGTTTGTCCGTGTTAAAAGCGTGGGGGGGAGAGCCGTATATTCTTCAGTTGAGCACATATAAGAGCTTTTTCACAGAATTGGGGTTATTACCATACCTTAATGCATGCGATCTTTATTGCCTTCTGTACGCAGAGCAACTATCATGGAACTGCAACACCCCGGCACATAGTGGGCTTGTGAAAATAGTGGTTCCGTTTTCCGTTCATGATCGTTCTCGCTGTAAGCTGGAACGTGCAGCAGCCATACTGGCAGCAGGCATACTGCATACTGAAGCATACTGCATACTGAGAGTGATCGGCGAGAAATGGAGCCAGCTTGCTCCACCACCCACTTGTCTACACCACCACGCACGGACCGGGCTGTTCAGTACGCCGCCTGCAGACCGCTTGCATGGTATGACCGGCAGAAGCCCCTCTTGGCCTCCTGAACAGCTGGCCGCATCGATATTCCGCGAACATGACGCGACGCACACAATGAAGTTATCTCGATCGTTACTACTCACGCTACTTGGGCTGGCACTGACGATGGGAGTCGTCGATGTGCATGCGCAAGGCACCCGTGCTTCCATCTCGGGCACGGTGGTCGATGAAGAGGGCGAGCCTCTTCCCGGCGCAAACATCATCGCTGTGCACGAGCCCTCGGGCACGCAGTACGGTGCTTCCTCACAGTCGAACGGTAATTATAACCTGCGCGGGCTGCGCGTAGGCGGGCCTTATACCGTAACGGCTTCGTTCGTGGGATACCGCGAACAGGAAGAAACGGACATCAACCTGCAGCTTGGCCAGGAGCGCACCCTTGATTTTCGGCTGATCTCCGAGTCAGCAGAGCTTGAAGAGGTTCGCGTCATTGGTGAGCGCAGCGCCGTTATCAGCAGCGACCGCACCGGCGCCAGCCGCAACGTGTCGCAAGAAGAGATCGACCGCCTGCCCACGATCAACCGGAGCCTTACCGACTTCGCCCGCCTCATCCCGCAGTCCGGCGGGGGCAACAGCCTGGGCGGACGCAACGGACGCTACAACAAGATTCAGGTGGATGGCGCAACGCTCGATGACGTGTTTGGCCTTGGCGACGCGGTACCCGGCAGCCAGGCCGGCGCCCAGCCGATTAGCCTCGACGCTATCGAAGAGTTTAACGTCGATATCGCGCCGTACGACGTGCGCTCCAGCGGCTTCACGGGCGGACAGATCAACGCGATTACCAAAAGTGGAACCAACGAGTTCACCGGTTCGCTACGCACCATCTACCGCGACGAACAGTTCACCGGCGACCTCGATGGCGTAGGCACGGGCGACTTTCAGGAGCAGTACTACATAGGTACGCTCGGCGGCCCGATCATTGAAGATAAGCTGTTCTTCTTTGTGAACGGCGAGTTTCGCCGCCAGAGCTCACCGCTCGACACGCAAGTGGGCGATGTTCCAGGTCCGAATACCTTTCAGGTTGGATCGGGTACGATCGAAAGCATCAACGAAAGCCGGGGTACATCGATCGGAGGCACCCGGGAGCTCATGGAAAGCATCCAGGACATTGCGGAAAACCAGTATGACTTTTCGCCGGGGGGTATTTCGCCCTTCTCCCAAGAGCAGAACAACGAGAAGTTCTTGGCGAAGATTGACTGGAATATCAACAACAACAACCGCCTCACGGCACGTCACAACTACGTGAATGCCGATGATGACAGTGGGCTGGGACGGGGACGCAACAGCTTCGACTTTTCGAACCGCCAGTACGTCTTCAATAGCGTGCAGAACTCCTCGACGCTGCAACTGAACAGCACGATTGGGGACAACATGTTCAACGAGGCCCGTGTGGTGTACACCCGCATCCGTGATCAGCGCGATGTGGAAGATTCGCTCTGGCCCGATGTGAGCATCGACCTCAACAGCTCCCAGTCGGCAAATATGGGCATTGGCCGCTTCAATCAGGCCAACCGCCTCGACCAGGATATCTGGGAGATTACGAACGACTTTACCTACACGCGAGGCGATCATCGCATCACCGTTGGCACGAACAACGAGATCTTCACCTTTTCCAACCTCTTCATCCAGGATTTCGTGGGACAGTACGAATTCCGTGGATTTGAGTACGAAAACGCCGACGGCGAAACGGTAGAAGTGGATCCGCTCACTGCGTTTGAACGCGGTCAGCCTTCGACCTACCGGCTGAGCTACTCGCTGCTCGACGGCGAGCCGCAGCCCGAAGCCGAGTTCACCGGCATGCAGTTTGGCCTTTATGTACAGGACGAGTGGGACGCTACCGACGATCTGACGCTGACCGCTGGTCTGCGCGCCGATCTGCCCGTGCTTCCAGATGAGCCGCTCGACAATCCGGATGCCCGCGATGCCTTTGGCCGCAGCACGACCAACGTAGCCAGCGGCAACATCCTCTGGTCGCCCCGTGTCGGTCTCAACTACTCGAATAACTTCTTTGGCGACGAATTTGAGACGCAGATTCGTGGCGGTACCGGTATCTTTAGCGGACGCCCGCCGTTCGTCTGGATATCGAATCAGTACAGCAACACCGGCGTCGACTTTGCGCGTCTGGATGTAGACTTCGATCCGGGCGAAGACTTCGTCGACGGAAGCGGCAACTACGCTGAGAACGTGAGTTGCTTCGGAGGGAGCGGTGACCCGCTCGACCATCCGCGTCCTGGCGACTGCCCCGGGCTTGATCCGATTACAACCACCGAGATCAACCTGCTGGATGACGACTTCAAGTATCCGCAGACGTGGCGCTCGAACCTGGCCATTGACCAGGATCTGCCGTTTGGCTTTGTGGGAACGTTCGAAGCGCTCTACTCAAGCTCGATTAACGAGGTGGTCTTCGAGAACATTAATCTGGAGCAGGCCAGCGAAAGCGCCTATGGACGCCCGCTCTATGGTGAAGCGCGCCCATTTGGCTCCAACCGCAATCTGGCCGATGATCGATTCACGAACGCCCTCCTGCTGAAGAACACGAATAAAGGCTACGAATACAGCCTGACCGCGCAGCTTCAGCGCCGGGTACCCGAAGGAATCAGCGGCTCGATTTCGTACACCTATAACCGCGCCGAGAATGTCAACAACGGAACGTCCAGCCGGGCGATCTCGAACTGGCAGTTCAACGAAAACGTGGATATAAACGACCCCGACATTGGAACCGCCGACTTTGAGCGCCGCCACCGCCTGCTGCTCAACTTGGACTACCGGATCCAATACCTGGAGCGCTTTGCCACCTCGGTTGGCCTCATCTATGAAGGCCGCTCGGGCTCGCCCTTCAGCTGGATCTATGCCGGTGATGCCAATGCCGATGGCCAGAGCTTCAATGACCTGGTGTACGTGCCGGAAACCGAGGATGATATCTTCCTCGTGAGCGATAACTGGGATCTGATGGATGCCTTTATCGAAGGCGAAGAGGGCCTGAATGAGTTCCGTGGCGGATTTGCTGACCGGAACAGTTCACGCGACCCCTGGGAGAACATCCTGGACATGCGTATCAACCAGGAAATCGCAACCTTCGACGGGCAGCGTGTCGAATTAACCGCCGTCGTGGAGAACGTGCTGAACCTGCTCAACGACGAATGGGGGCTGATCCAGTTCTCCGGCTTCAACAACAACAACGCCTGGGAGCTGGCTCAAGACCCCACCGGCGAATCTGATCGGTCGTACATTGCGCCAGCAGATGTGGGGCGCGAAATCGAAGGCCGTCTCGTTACAGAAGATGACATCGGTAAGCCGTTTGTATCGTTCGACGAAGGCACCGTGCGCGACCGCATCACGGAGGACTTCCTTGATACGGCGAACATCTCCTCGCGCTGGCGTCTGCAATTGGGCGTACGGTACACCTTTTAACGAAGTGTAGCATCGATCCCTTGCCGGGGGCATCCGCCAGGGGCGGTCCACAACCGCACTCCCACTTTACTT
>NZ_JAWOAR010000097.1:0-13985 GCF_046498435.1 Longimonas sp.
CCGATGACAGCACCGCCGCCACGCTTAATGAAGCATTCCCCACACAAGACCTCGCAGTTCCAGATGGCCCCGCCGTGATTGCGGTGCCGCGTTCGCGTCTTGGGCTGCGCGTGCAAGCAGATCGCTTGCGCTTGCACCGTGCCGATGGCGAGCCGGTGGCCACCGTTGATTACGATCCCGACTGGCACGCACCAGGCGTGCAAGACACGCGTGGACTATCGCTGGAGCGCATCAGCCTAACGGCTCCAGCAGCCAACGCCCGAAACTGGACCAGCAGTGTACATCCCGAAGGAGGCACGCCGGGCTTCCCGAACAGCGTGGGCCCGCCTCCAGCAGAAGCTCCTGTTGCGCGTGTGGCCGCCGACCCATCTCCATTTGCGCCCGAGGTAGATCAGGCCACGCGTATCCAATACACACTTTCGTTTCCTCCTGACTGGGTGCAGGTGCGCATCTTCGACGCACAGGGCCGTCCAGTGCGCACAGTCGAGGAAACGGTGCTCTCTGGACCTGAAGGAGAGGTGCTGTGGAACGGGCGCAACGACCAGGGACGTGTGGTGCGTATGGGGATTTACGTGGTGCTGTTCGAGGCTCAAAACTGGACGGAAGGGACCACAGCTACCCATCAAACGACTGTAGTCGTGGCGCGTCCGCTTTAATGAGACATCTCAGCAGAATGGGCATATTGTAACAGAAAGGACGAATTTCGTACACATCGGCCCCATGGAACTGTACTTTTTGAGGGCTCGTTCGATGTTGTTGCACTACACACCATTGGTTACTCAGCATACATACTTGGACTTATGGCTACGCAAACCCAGTCTCCGATTGCGATGAGCAACACGGCGGCCAGCGAGATTCGCAAGATCATGCGTACGAAGAAAATCCCTGACGGCTATGGCCTGCGCGTTGGCGTGAAGGGCGGCGGTTGCTCGGGCATGAGCTACGTGCTGGGCTTCGACAAAAAACGCGACAAAGACCAGGAGTTTGACATTGACGGGATCCCGGTCTTCATGGACAAGCGCCACGGGCTCTACCTGATGGGGACGACCATCGACTACCACGACGGGCTCGATGCGCGCGGATTTACCTTCGACAATCCGAATGCCACCGAAACCTGTGGGTGTGGGTCAAGCTTTGCATCGTAACTGGCTCTTGCCCACCTAAAGCCGCGCTGGCTTCCTGCGATTGAAGTATCGCAAAGCTGAAAAGTCTGACCTGCACGCAAGGTGCAGAGGAACAGTGCACCGGAGGGTTGGTACCGCACACCGATTCATGGGGGCGGCTTCATGGGAGTGACTAGCCTCCGGAGCCGCCTGTAAAACCAGCGCCGCTGCACATCGGGCTGTTACCTGTAACGACTTCCTACAGGGGGCGCACCCGTCAAGGCTTTACACGGGGTGTATCTTCTTGATACGCCCACCCATCGTGGTCTTGTCATCACAGTTTGCGTCATCACAGTTTGCTATGAGGGGTTGTCCTGATGGTCAGCCATTATGGTCTGTCGTTTGGCATCATTTTGGCGTGGCTGTCTTGGTGACGCAGCCCCCACTTAGCTTCCTCTTCACAAGTTTCAGTGTCGTCCCGACACATCCTCACGGTTTCTACAGTCTGTATGGAAGGGAATTTCTCAAACAGGGTCCGCGACGTGATCTCCTACAGCCGGGAGGAGGCGATTCGCCTGGGCCATGACTACATCGGCACCGAACATCTACTGCTCGGTATCATCCGTGAGGGAGAAGGAATCGCCATCAAGATCCTTCGCAATCTGGGGTGTGACCTCCTGAAGCTTAAGAAGTCAGTTGAGGAGACCGTGCGTAGTCAGGGCAATGCGCTGTCGGTGGGCAATATCCCGCTTACAAAGCAAGCCGAAAAGGTGCTCAAAATCACCTACCTCGAAGCAAAGCTTTACAAAAGCGATGTGATTGGCACTGAACACTTGCTGCTAAGCCTACTTCGTGACAATGAAAACATCGCCGCTCAGATTCTTCAACAAGGGTTTTCTGTGACTTACGACGCTGTGCGCAACGAACTGGATTCGATCATCAGTGGCAAAGCCTCGTCGTCGACCACCGGAAGTGGTGGCGGCTCGGGGGGTGGACTATCTTCTGGATACGGAAAAGAAGGAGGCAAAATGGAAAAGAGCAAAACCCCGGTATTAGACAACTTCGGTCGCGACCTCACGGAACTGGCCGAAGAGAACGAGCTCGACCCCATCATCGGGCGCCAAAAGGAAATCGAGCGGGTCGCTCAAGTCCTTAGCCGCCGCAAAAAGAACAACCCTGTTCTCATTGGGGAGCCGGGTGTCGGAAAGACGGCCATTGCCGAAGGCTTGGCGATGCGCATTGTGGAGCGCAAGGTAAGCCGCGTGCTCTACGACAAGCGCATCGTGACGCTCGACCTGGCTTCGCTTGTGGCGGGCACCAAGTATCGCGGCCAGTTTGAGGAGCGGATGAAGGCCGTAATGAAGGAGCTGGAGAAAAATCCCGAAGTCGTGCTCTTCATTGATGAGATCCACACCATTGTTGGTGCAGGGGGCGCTTCGGGGAGCCTCGACGCTTCCAACATGATCAAGCCCGCACTGGCCCGGGGCGACTTGCAGTGCATCGGCGCCACTACGCTCGATGAGTACCGCCAGAACATCGAGAAAGACGGTGCGCTCGACCGTCGCTTCCAGAAGATCTTGGTCGATCCCTCCACGCCTGAGGAGACGATCAACATCTTGAAAAACATCAAGAAGTACTACGAAGAGCATCATAACGTCCGGTACTCAACCGAGGCCATCAAGCTGGCGGTGCAACTAAGCGATCGCTACATCACTGAGCGCTTCCTGCCCGACAAGGCCATTGATGTGGTTGACGAAGCCGGAGCGCGCGTGCATCTCTCGAACATTGAGGTGCCCCAAGAAATCCTCGACCTGGAAGAGGAGATCGAAGAGGTGCGTGAAGAGAAAAATCAGGTCGTGAAAAGCCAGCGCTTTGAGGAAGCCGCCCGCTTGCGCGACAGCGAGAAGAAGCTGCAAGAGAAGCTTGAAGAAGCGAAGCGTGAGTGGGAGAAAGAATCCGAAACGCAGATCCACGACGTAACCACCCAGAACATTGCTGAGGTCGTTGCGATGATGACGGGCATTCCCGTCGATAAGATCTCCGAGCCCGAGCAGCGCAAGCTCCTCGAAATGGAGGACGCACTCAAAGAACGCGTGGTTGGCCAAGACGAGGCCATCAAGAAGCTCTCGAAAGCCATCCGCCGCACGCGTGCCGGACTCAAGGATCCCGAGAAACCGATTGGTTCGTTCATCTTCTTGGGTCCCACTGGTGTTGGTAAGACCGAGTTGGCCAAGGTGCTCACGGAGTACCTCTTCGACTCCCAAGACTCGCTCATCCGCATCGACATGAGTGAGTACATGGAGAAGTTTGCTGTCAGCCGACTCGTGGGGGCCCCTCCCGGCTATGTGGGCTACGAAGAGGGCGGCCAGCTCACCGAAAAGGTGCGACGCAAGCCGTACTCGGTGATCCTGCTCGATGAGATCGAGAAGGCCCACCCCGATGTCTTCAATATCCTGCTTCAGGTGCTTGACGATGGCGTACTCACCGATGGACTCGGGCGGCGCGTCGATTTTCGCAACACCATCATCATTATGACCTCGAATATCGGGGCGAACGACATCAAGAGTCTGGGACAGGGCATCGGCTTCTCCCAGGGGTCTGGGGAGACGATGAACTACCAGACAATGAAGAGCACGGTCGAGGATGCGCTCAAGAACGTGTTCAACCCTGAGTTCTTGAACCGCATTGACGATGTGATTGTCTTTCACGCCCTGGAGCGCGAAGACATCTTTGAGATCATCGACATTATGTCGGACGATCTGTTCAACCGGGCTCAAGAGCTTGGCCTCACCATCGAGATTGACCAGAGCGCGAAGTCGTTCCTTACGGACAAGGGCTTCGATCCGAAGTATGGCGCACGTCCCTTGCGCCGCGCCATCCAGAAGTACGTCGAAGACCCGATGGCCGAGGACATCTTGCACGACCGCATCACGCCGGGTGACACGGTAACTCTCATGCACCACGAGGACGACGACGAGCTCTCCTTCGATATCGAAGAGGGCGAGGCGCCGGCCGGTAGCGGTAACGAAGAGACGTTCGATGACATATCGGGACTCGTTGATGGCGGCAGTGGGTCGGTGAACTCGGGAACCAGTCCTTCATCAGGACCGAGTGCACCTCCGTCCTCTGACAAACCCGCCCCTGGTGGTGCTCAACGCGCTACGGAAGAGTAATCGATGCTGTGTAGGCGAGTAGGCTGCACGCGACACATATTGCAACACGCAACGGCTCTGCCTCTGTGCAGAGCCGTTGGTTTGTGGGGGGCAAGCGTTTGGCGTGCACCATGCTTGAGGCACAGTCACCAGGATGTTCAGGAAAACAAATGGATGCTTCACCCGCTGTCCTTTTGCTTCTCGAGCGGCGGCTTGTAGGTTACACGAGTCGTTCTTTTTTCTCGACTTGCTTGATACCGCATGAACTGGTGGGAAGCTGCATTGCTGGGGCTCGTTCAGGGCCTGACCGAATTTTTGCCCGTGTCGTCGTCGGGGCACCTTGTGCTGGGTCAACATGTGCTGGGGATTGAAGAAGCGGGCATCACGTTCGAGGTGTTTGTACACTTTGGCACGGTGCTTAGCATCCTGACCGTATACGGGCGCGATGTGCTCGACCTTTTGCAAGAGGCTGGCAGCGCCCTGGCTGCTCCTGCCGGAATCCCCGAGCGCTACGCCGAAAACGATACGTTTCGCCTGGGTGTGTTCATCCTCATCACACTCGTTCCCACGGGCGTGGTCTACGTGCTCTTCAAAGAACCGCTGGAAGCCGCCTTTGGCGATCCGCGACTGGCTTCGGGGATGCTTTTTGTAACTGGCATCCTGCTGCTGCTCACTCTTCTGCGCCCCAACCCAAAAGGCCGCCTCTCGCCCCTCAAGGCCTTTGTTGTCGGCATCGCACAGTCCGCCGCCATGATTCCCGGCATCTCGCGCTCCGGGTCCACGATCTGCGTGGCGCTCTACCAGAACGTAAAACCCGAACAGGCGGCCAACTTCTCGTTTCTGATGCTCCTCCCGGTTGTGCTGGGGGCTACACTTCTCAAGGGACTCGAACTGGTCGAGCAGGGAGCCACCGTCTCGTGGTTACCGCTGCTCCTGGGTACGCTCATTGCCTACGTATCGGGCGTGATTGCCATTAAGCTGATGATCGACTTCGTGAAGCGCGGCAACCTGCAATATTTCGCATACTACTGTTTCCTGATTGGCGGACTCGGGCTCTGGCTCCTGTAGCACATACCGCCTTCTGCATCCTGCAACACAACCCCCCCAGCATACCTTGTGTACACTGGGGGGTATCTTTTGGGATACGATGGGTATGCGCTTCGGTTAGCGTTCGATGTCGTACTCCGTAGGCGGCGTCTCGTCCAGCAAGTGCTCCACGAAGTAGTCCCACGTGCGACGCAGCACATACGGTTCGTTCGCGTAGCCGTGGTCGCGGTTTGGCATCACGAGGAGGTCGAAGTCCTTGTTGTGCTCGATAAGCGCATCAATGACTAACTGCGTCATATTCGGATGCACATTGTCATCGACCGTACCATAGGAAAGCATCAACTCCCCCTCAAGCCCTTCCACACGAAGCTGGTTTGCCTGATTCGTGTAGGTGTCGCCCTCTTCGGTATCCTGCAAGAGGCCCTGGTACTTCTCGCCCCAGTAGTACGTGTAGCTGCGGTTGTCGTGATTGCCCGCGCCCGATACGCCGACGTGAAAGAAATCGGGATGGTCAAAGAGCGCCGCTGCGGTGGCAAATCCGCCGCCGCTGTGGCCGTAGATACCCACGCGGTCGAGATCAATCCAGTCGTGGCGCTCAGCCAGCTGCTCCATCACCGCACGCTGGTCGGGGAGGCCGTTGTCGGCCATGTCGCCGTACCAGGCGGTGTGAAAGTCCTTAGACCGAAGCGGCGTGCCCATTGCATCCACCTGAACGACAACGAAGCCCAACTCAGCCAGCGCATGCGCCTGCCCACGGCGGCTGGTGGAGAAGCTGCGCGTGCCCATGCTTCCGGTTTGCGGACCCGGATAGATCGAGTTGATGATCGGATACGACTGCTCCGGGTCGAAATTGGACGGCTTGTACAGGTAACCGTGTAGTTCCGTCTCGCCATCGCGTGCCAGCGCGGTGAAGTGCTCCGGTGCTTGCCACGCCGTGCTATCGGTAAGCGTGCTGATGTCGGCCTCCTCAATCGGAAGCACCACCTCGCCGTCGGCGTTGCGCACGACGGACTGCGGCGGCGTGTCGTGCGTCGAGTAGGTATCGACGACGTAGTTGCCGCTCGGGGAAATATCGAGCGTATGATTGGCAGATTCGGGCGAGATCAGTTCGATGTCGGAGCCGTCCAGGTTAGCGCGGTAGAGATGCGTGTGATACACATCGCGGTCGGCTTCGCGTCCAGCAGCGGAGAACAGAAGCGTCTCGTTCTCGGCATCAACGTCGAGGACATCCATCACATTCCAGTCGCCCTCGGTAATCTGCGTAATCTCTTCGCCAGTGTTCAGGTCGTGCAGGTAGAGGTGGCCCCAGCCATCTTTCTTGGTGAACCAGATGAACTGCTCTTGGTCATGCAGCACGCGCCAGTTGGGCACGCCACGCGACTGCAGGTTCGACTCAAAGAACGGTGCATCGCTTTCGCTGTGTACGGTGCGCACCTCACCGGTAGTGGGATCAGCCAGACGCAGAGTCGCGGTATTGTAATCACGCGAGGTGGATACAACGGCCAGGGTTTCGCCATCGGCGCTCCACTCCACATCTGCCAACTCCTGATTGCGCGAGAGGCCACAGCAGCTGGAGGTGCGCTGATGGTCGGGCTCCATGTCGAGGAAGGTGACGTCTGCATTCTCGACATCGATCACGACGCGCTCGAGCATAGGCACCTCATCGTCGGGGTCGCCGGGCAGGGCATAGGGCCATGTGTCGAGCTCGGGACGACCTTCGGTGGCGCGAATCAGCGGCATGAGGTTCGTATCGCGCTCGTCGAGGCGGTACGTAGCAATCTGCTCGCTGTCGGGCGACCACTTTAGGATTGGCATGTCGGAGCGGCGCCAGCCCTGCGAATCAGTTGCGTAGCCGTAGTGCTCTTCGCCGTCGGTGGTGAGCTGCACGTCTTGCCCAGTCTCCAGGTTGCGCATCCACAGGTTATGATCTTTGATGTAAGCTGCACGCTCCCCATCGGGCGCCTCGATGGCTGTGGGCAGGTCGGCTTTGGGATCGTCGCCGGTAATTTCGCAGGAGTAGACCTCAATATCGCACACCCACTGCTCTTCATCGTGCGCAAACGTAATCGCCGTCTGGTCGTCGGCATAGGTAAAGGAGGAGAACGGCAGGTCGTAGGGCGCAACAGAGGCCTCGTCGTCGTCCTCTTGCAGCACTGTTTCGATGGCTGCGGCAAGCTGGTCGTGGTCGAAGGCCGAGGCGCGTGTTTCCTGCGACGGATTGACGCGAATAAATTCGTGCCCCTCTTCCATCTGAACGCGATACCAGAACTGGTTATCGTCTATCCACTGCGGGGATACGGAGGCACGGAGTACGTTGTCTTGCAAGTTCCAGCTAAGCAGCGACTCAGCCCGTTCGTAGGCAGCGGGCAGATCCGAAGTGTCTTGGGCACGAGCGGGGGACGCCAGCACGAGCAGCGCCAGGAGCAGCGTCGGCATCGCACCCCAGCGCGTTATGCAACGAAAAGGAGGAGCAGTTAGCATAAACAGAGAGTCATTGGTGGGTAAGACAGTTTGGATAAGGGAATGTACGAAATGGCGCATCCATATCCCAGATATCCCTCTGCGGGGCTTACGCCTTCACATCATCCGTGCAGAGCAGAGCACGACCGGTGCAGGTTGTTACTGCACACAGGTTGCAATTGGTGGGCTTTTTGGATACACTGTAATGTCATGTATCAACATCCGTGGCAGTCTCTTTTGTCTCCGCTGGCCTCTTTTTAAAAGCAGTCTTGTTTCCCTATGGCACAGCCACCTCGCACTCTGTACATTGCCGGCGAAATGGAGCCGTTCACCAATGCCACAGCGCTTGCTACGTTGGTTCGCTCGCTGGCTGAACATACGCAGGACGCAGGGGGACACGACGTGCGCGTCTTCATGCCGAAGTTTGGCTCAATCAGCGATCGGCGCAACAAGCTGCACGAGGTGATTCGACTTTCGGGGACGAAGGTGCCGATCAACGACACGACCGATGCCTGCACGGTCAAAGTAGCCTCGGTGCCCGATACGCGCATTCAGGTCTACTTCATGGAGCACGAGGCTCACATTCCGGATGCCCCTGATACAGAGGCCTTTCCCGATAGCCATGCCTTGTTCTTTAACCGTGCAATTCTCGAAACGCTGGTATCGCTACGGTGGATTCCGGACGTTGTACATGGGTTTGGGTGGCAGAGCGCCCTCTTCCCGGTCTTGCTACAACAAGAGTACGCTGATCATGAACAGATGACGCATCAGCCGCTCTTTGTCTTTACCCCAGATACTTCGGCCGCTACACGCAAACTGCCAGCCCGTTTTGCGCTGGAGGCCCCCGACTACCAAGGGGTCGGCACCGCGCAGGCTTCTGGGCTGGCCCTGCTCCAAGAAAACGGGACACACGATCATGCTGTGCACCTGACTCCCGATGGCGCCCCCGAACAGGTGCTGAGCCTGTACGATCAGATCCGCGTAACGGCCTAAGGGCGGGTTAGGCGAAATGCTACGCTCCAGACCTCGATACGAGGATAACAGGATGTGAGATCGGTGCGGATCCTCCGTATCGTCATCCTGATAGAGACAACAACCAGGAGACAACAACCAGGAGACAACAACTGGGAGAACAACTGGGAGACCTATCGGGAGAACAGAGATTCCAACGACTCGTCTTGTCCGGTACGTAGTGCTCTATCACAGGTGATGCATAAGGTAACGCATGGACTCCCATTTTATAGTCATCCCGGACCATCCCGACCGCCGTCGGGAGCTGATCCAGGATCTTTTGTGGACTTCCATGACAATCATTCGCGTGAGCTACCCAACCATTGATGTGTGACACACCAGTAGGCGCAAAGGAGCTGTTGGTAGATGAATCGGGAGCATGCTTTTCCTCTTCACCCGTTCTCAACTTCACACACCAACGAAGCATGCGAAGTTGGTATGATCTATCGTGTAGAAGCGCCTCGAAGAGGGCAATGAGGACTATGATAAAGCCGGCGCGTGTCCCAAATCTTTAAAATGAGTAGTATCTGACGCCCGTCGTGCATGCAGGACTTCATTTAGAGAACCCAAGCGGTGGTCTACCGTTTGGGGGTCTCGGTTGATTACATCCCAATGTTGTAACCAACTAATAACGTCGGTTCGTCACGTGTCTCACAATCGCGCTCTGCCCAGCGCTCCTTTGTTGCGTATACCCACCCGCTTGGTTTTGTACGCTGCCTGCCTCGGCAGTCTCGTGGTCTTTCTAACCGCCTGTGACGATGACCCCACCGGGGTCGGGTCGGGCGTAGGTGATGACCCGCTCGAAGGTGGCGATCCCGTCACCGTTAACCTACCGCCCACCACGCTCGATATAGAGCGGCGCCCTGCCGTTACCGGAGGCGTAGGCTCTGCTCTTCCCGAGCGCTTCTTTACCGGGCGTGTTGATGACCCCCTGGTAGGAGCCACCGAGGCGAACGGCTTCCTCAATGTCTTCCAGCCCGCGAATCTGCCGAGTTCTGTGCTCGAAGACGATCTGACCGATGTGTCGCTGCGACTTGCACCGGTTTCTGTTTATGGTGACACGACGCAGGCTGTGAGGCTTGCGCTCTATGACATGCCCGCCCCCTGGGAGGCCGAAGGGGCCGAGTCGGATACGACTCTCTCTTCAGGCGATCAGATCATGACGTTCGAACTCGACCCGACCGAGGAAGAAACACTCGTTTCGCTTCCCTCGGAATGGGTTGAAGACAACCAGGATGTCCTGCGTGATACGACCGACGAGGGCGATGCATTCATCGACTCGTTTCCGGGCTTCCGGCTGGGCTATGCTGAAGACAATGCCAGCGGGAATGCTGCCGTCGGGTTTAACCGCAACGACACAAGCTTGCGTGTCGCTACGCGTACAGACACTACTAACTTCAACGGTCGCGTTAGTCTGACAACCATTGACCGCGAGCCGCCTGAAGGGCTGCCGGAAGACCGCGGGCTTGTGCAAGGCGGACTGGCCAATGCCTTCACGTTTACCTACGATTTTGATACCGCTCCGCTCGATACGCTGCGCGATGTGCCGGTGAACCGCGCCGAGCTTGTGCTTCCGGTGGATACCACCCTATGGGACTCGGCGACCCCCGATGGGTTTGAGCGCCCAACCCCCTCCGGCTACCAGCTTACCGGCATATCAACCGACGGCGAACAGACCGTCACACTCGCCGACGAAATAACAGTGTCCGACGGCGCACTGCGCATCACTGGAAATGCGCCCCTTCAGATCTTTGAAGAAGGCTTCTTGCGCGAGTCGGCCTTTAGCGAGTTTGTGCTCACGCCGAGTGCGACCAGCGATGGAGCGGGCAACGAAGTAAGCTTAGACGTTGCGCTGTTTCATCGTCTTCCGCTCGACTCCGACGATGTCGATGAAGGTCCCCGTGCTACCGTTACCGTTACTCCGTTTTAGCATCTGTCTGAACGAGTGCATGGCGGTTCGGCCCGGGCTTGCCGCGTTCCGCAACCCGGTCGGAGGCCTTTCTGCTTGCTTTTGATTTCCACGAACGTGTTTTATGATGCATTTTGTGCGCGTCCTGCTGATCGCTCTGCTGCTTACTCTCGGGAGCCTGCTTCCCGCCTGGGGACAGTCGGCAGGCGATGGGTCTATCTACTCCCGTTTTGGTGTTGGCGAACTGCAGTCGTTTTCTTCCTCTCAAGCCCAGGCATTGGGAGGGGGAGGAGTGGCGCTACGCTCGCTCAATTACACAAACTTTAGCAACCCTGCTCTCTGGAGCGACCAGGTGCTTACGCGCGCCGAGATTGGAGCTCGGTTTCAAACCATTGAATCAACCAGCGGACAGGGAGGCGACAGTCGCCTTACCGCGGGCACGTTTGACGGGGTGCAGTTCAGCGTTCCACTGCTTCGCCAGAAACTGGGCGTGGCCTTTGGGTTTGTGCCTGTGTCGCGCTCTAACTTTCGGTCGGAAGTACAGCGTACTACCAGTAGCAGTCCTTTTGAAGGCGAGGAGCTGGACTACCAGGTCGAGTTTCTGGGACGCGGAGGGCTTCAGAAGATTACAGGAGGAGCAGGGTACCGCTTCAACGATGCGCTAAGCGTTGGGGGGAGTCTCGACTACATCTTCGGCACGCTCGAATCACAGCGCCGCACGTCATTTCCCACAGGTAACCTGCAAGAAGCAGTCGCAACAGAGGGCGTCCGCCTTACAGCGCTTACAGCGACTATCGGCTCGCATCTTACTCTCAGCGATCAACTGCGCGATGACGATAACCTCATGATTGGGGCTGCCTTTACGCTTCCAACCACACTCTCTGGCGAACGCACCCGCACTATTGGGGAAAGCCTGGATCGTGATACGTTGTCTACGGGCGTGACTGACGGAGATTTTGACATGCCGTGGTCTGCTTCGGTCGGGGTCGCCTACGTACCCAGCGAAGCGCTCACGCTTACCGTAAACGGGAGCTACGCCCCTTGGGGAGAAGCCGAAAGCAGCCTCACAACCGGTGGAGAAACCTCCTTCGTTTTTCCCGCTGGGGGGCCCGAAACGCTGACAGACCGCTGGACTATGTCGTCGGGCGTTGAATGGCGTCCGGCAGGCGACGACTCCTTCCAGGGCTTTCTGGCACGAACCGGCTACCGCCTGGGAGTCTCGTACGAGCAGCTCTACGTCTCTCCTGATAAGAGCACAACGCTAAATGCGGTGGAAGCACGTTTGGGCATTAGTCTGCCCACATCTATTTCTGGCACGCGGATTGATCTTATGGGCAATGTGGGACGCCAAGGCACAACGAGCCAAGGATTGGTGCAAGATACCTACTATGGCGTATCCGCCCGTGTGAGCATCGGAGAACGGTGGTTTCAGCAGCGTCGGCTTCGTTAAGCCTGGCCTGCACACGGTCGCCCCCTTATCCAAGACACTTGTGCCTTGAGTCGGGGACCCACACCGATACTTCGCTGGGCTTCATGCCTTCTGCGTAGTGTTCAATATTCTGTTATGCCCTGTCCACTAACAAAGACACTCACATGCACGCACTGACCTGCTTCCAGCGTTCATCCCGGCCCCTCTTTGGGGTATCTCTCATACTCGCGCTCCTTCTGGCTCTGGCTCCAACAACTGTCCTCGGCCAAACTGCCGATGAGGAAGAGGGACCCAGCGACATGGACATCCGGCGCACGTACAGCCTGTATACCGAAGACTACAACAACGAAGATTGGGATAGTGCGGCTCCTAATCTCCGCTGGATGTTGGAGTACGCCCCGACCGAACCCTTCAACGATGACCGCAACTACCGCCGAGCCATTGACCTGTACACAGGGCTGGCCGAAGAAACTGAATCTGAGGAAGACCGCATAGCATACCTCGACTCGGCGGCAGTAATGCTTTCTACCGTGCCCAATACGCTTGAAGAGCAGGAGGTAGAACACAACCCGTACCGGTGGGAGATGCGCCGTGGACGCTTCTTGCAAGAGTACGGAAACGAACTGGAGGGATCGTATGATAACCTGGAAAACGCACCTAAACACTACGAGCGTGCCTTCGAGATTGACCCAGAGCGGCTGCAAACGTACTACGTCAATGAAATCATTAAGGAGTACGTAGATCGGGGCGATCAGGAGAAGGCAGTTGCCTTCATGGGGCGTGTAGAAGAATTGCGGGAGGACGACGAAGAGGTCATGGAAATCGTAAACCGCGAGCGCGACCGCATCTTTGATCGCAATCCGGGCGCCTTCATCAGCTATCTCGAAGGCGTTGTCGAAGAGGAGCCCGAAAACACCGAAGCGGTGTCGCAACTCTTTTCAGCCTACATGGAGCAGCGCAATTACAGCGCGGCGAATGACCTTGCCGACGAAGTACTTGAAATGGATCCGCCTGCCGAGATTTATCTCGACATTGCCCAGCTCTATCTTGAGGATGGAGATCCTCAGGACGCCTTCGACACCTTCGAACGAGCAGAAGAAAAAGATGCTTCTGTGCTCACAGCTGAGGACTATCACAGCATGGGGGAGGCACAGGCCGATTTGGGGCAGCTGTCTAAAGCACGCACCTACTATCGCCGCGCGCTCGAAGAAGACGACACCTTCGCCGAAGCGCACGTGTCCATTGGCGATCTTTATGTAGAAGCGGTGTCAGAATGCTCGGGCGAAGAACTTGGGCGTACCGATAGCGCGGTATACTGGCTTGCTGTCGATCATTACGAAAAAGCGCAGGGTGAGAACGAAAGCGTAACCAATTCGGCGCGTAGCAAAGCCCAGACGTACCGCCAGTACTTCCCCAGTACCGAGGATATCTTCTACCGCGACGACTGGAGCGAAGGAGAAAGCATCGAGATCGATTCGGGATGCTATTCGTGGATTAACGAATCCACCACGGTGCGGGCCCGGTAACGGCATCCCCCCCACAGGCTGCTCGCGCATCCTGCAACCATCTCCGAGGCCGATGGCAACACGCCATCGGCCTTTTTCTGTGTCGTTGACACTCCCCCGGCTAAAGCCGAGAGATTCTACCATTCAACGAGCGGTGCCCATGACACATTCTCACAGGTCTTAGTCACAGGTCTTACCCGGCTCTGCAGGTGCGTTCTCCAACGTTCAGGGCCTACCTGCTCGGAACGGTTCGGGGCTGACCGGCCCTACCGGCAAACATACAGCCGCTTGGTTATCGCTGACTGTACTTGCGGTGACTTGCCAACTTCGATTGTGACTTGATCTTGTGGTTCGCGAGAAGGGTCCGTG
>NZ_JAWOAR010000254.1:0-8313 GCF_046498435.1 Longimonas sp.
ATCCCGGGCTAAGGATTTGCAGCCCATAGCCGGGTAACCTGTGCCGACCGCTGTCGGTACCGCTTGCGTCCCCGGCGACATTAAGGCGAGTTTCGTCGCTCACCGATTGCAAACACCTGTATGATGATTCAGCGCAGATGGTATAATACCAAATCCGGTTACCGCGTTGCGGCATCCCTCTTTTAAGGCAGCGGATGTACTTCGTCGGTCGGCTTTCGACCTCGTGTGGGAATGAATAGATGGGGGCATGGAAGGATGTTTGTACATCCGCCCGTTCACGCTTCCATGCTCCTCTGGTCTGTAAGTCACGTTTTTTTGCAATACAATAGCCGCCTCTGGTCGTACCGACCGGGCGGCTTTTTTTAGGGGGCACTGGTTTGCGAAGTGAGTAGTGCTCTGTCACAGATGATTCATAGGGTAATGCATAGACTCCCACTTTATAGTCATCCAGATCCTGAATCGAGTTCAGGACAGGCAAGGCGCCCCCGGCGCCGCTGATCCGGGATCTTTTGTGGCTTTCCATGACAATCATTCGCGTGAGCTACCCACACATTGACGTGTGACAGAGCAGTAGAGCGCTCTTAAGCACGGGCTACGCGCTGCAACGTGTAGCGTACCTGCTGCGCGTACGCTCCGCCAAAGTGGTTAAGGTGGTTGATAAGGTGGTACAGGTTGTAAATAGATGCGCGGAGTTCGTATCCAGGAGAAAGCGGCCAGGCCGCCCGGTAGGCATCCATGAACGCATCGCCAAAGCCGCCAAACAGATCAGTCATGGCCAGGTCCACTTCGCGATGGCCGTAGTACACTGCGGGGTCGATGAGGGCGGGACTGCCCTCGGCGGTAGCCATCACGTTTCCGCTCCACAGGTCGCCGTGCACGAGCGAGGGCGGGGGCTTGCTGGGCAGGTGGGTAGGCAACCGATCCAGGAGCCGGTCGAGGAGCGCGTCCCAGTCGGTGGGCCAGCGGTCGTTGGCGCGGGCGTGCTCTACCTGTGGATGCAGCCGCTGCGTGCGGAAGAACGTAGGCCAGTCGTTATGATACGAGTTGGGTTGCGGACGCCGACCAATGTGGTTATCTACCGAAAACCCGTACACCTCTTCTGTGTGATGGTGCAGCACAGCAAGCGCCTCTCCCAGATCGGCATCAAACGTAGGGGGAGGTGGCGCGGTGTCGATCCACTCCATAAGCAGAAAACCGGGCCGGTCGTCCGTTTCAGGCTGGGTGGCGTACACGTTGGGGATGCGAAGAGGCGTGTCGGGATCAGCGAGCGCCTGCAATCCAGCGGCCTCACCGGCAAAGGTGCGTGCAACTGCGTTGCGTCCCCATTTCAAGAAAAAGGGCCCGGCCTCGGTATCCAGCCGAGTAGCATTAGCAATGCAACCGCCGGATACCGATGTAGCGCGTTGCAACGGCGCGCCCACTGCATCGCGCAGCGCCTGGCGCAAGGCCGGTTCGTGAGCAAACGGCGGGTCGTGGCTCATGCGGCTTCGGGGGTTAGGTCATATTCCTCGATGAGGCGGTCGAGCAGCACTTCGGCGGTGCGGTCTACGATGTTGTATACGCGCTCGAAGCCCTCTTCGCCGCCATGGTAGGGATCGGGCACCTGGTAGTTGCCAGGCTCGGGGTCGAGTTCGCGAAAGAGACGCACCTTGCCACTGTACTGATCATTGTCGTCCAGAAACAGGACATCGTTAAGGTTGCTCTTGTCCATCACGAAGATGTGGTCGTACGCCTCCAGGTCGGCAGGCTGAAACTGCGAGGCGCGGTGGTCTTCGATGGAGAGCCCGTGCTTCCGGGCGGTAGCGCGCATGCGGCCATCGGCTTTGCTGCCCACATGCCAGTCGCCCGTGCCCGAGGAGTCGATCTCGAAAGCATCGGCCAGGCCGCGGGCCTCCACTTTCTCCCGAAACACGCCTTCCGCCAGCGGACTCCGGCAGATGTTGCCCAGGCACACGAATTGGATACGAATGGGAGTGTCCATAAGTGCGTTGCTGTACCGGTAATACATAGAATGACGAGGGCACGCCAGGTAGCAGGGACGTGCCGGGCGGAAACACCGCCGCATATGCAAGGCTTTACGGAACGCCGCGCTGCATTGTGCCCACCGTTCTTTCGTCTTGTTTCTGTTCTGACCGATGGCCAATCTTGACCTGTTTCGCTCCCTGTCTGACACATCCCCACCAGATGCGTCTGACACGTCTGATTCAGGGGACAACAACCAACCATCTACGGGGCCTGATGCAGAGCCTGAACCAGACGCGGCTTCTGCTCTGGAGCGCCCGGCTGTGCATACGGTGCACGAACTGGCTCAGCGCCTGCAGAATGTGGTGGAAACGAGCGTGGGCACGGTAACCGTGGAGGGCGAGCTGTCGAACTTTAAGCGAGCGGCTTCGGGCCACTGCTACTTCTCAATCAAGGATGAGGAGGCGCAGCTTCGGTGCGTGATGTGGCGATATCAGACAAAGAACATTTATTTCAGTCCGAAAGATGGACAGCAGGTGCGCCTTACAGGCAAAGCAACGGTGTACCCAAAGCGGGGGCAGTTGCAACTGATGGCGACGCGCCTGGAGCGGGCCGGACGCGGAGCCCAGCAGGCCGCGTATGAGCGTCTAAAGCGTACGCTCAAGGCCGAGGGGCTCTTCGACAACGACCAGAAGCAGCCGCTTCCCTCCTTTCCGAAAATTGTGGGCGTTGTGACCTCGGGCGAGGGAGCCGCCATTGAAGACATCCGCTCGGTGCTGGCCCGCCGCTACCCCCTGGCCGATGTGGTGCTGTGCCCAGTGCCGGTGCAAGGCATTGATGCACCCGCTGCCCTTACGAAGGCAATCAGGGCGTTCAGCGGACTGCCAACCGACCATCCGCAGCGTCCTGATGTGCTCATTGTAGGGCGTGGGGGCGGCTCGGCAGAGGATCTGTGGGCCTTTAACGAAGAGCCGGTAGCGCGGGCACTGGCCACCTGCTCGGTGCCCACCATCAGCGCTGTGGGACACGAAACGGACACATCTATTACGGACTTTGTAGCCGACCGCGCCGCTGCTACGCCGTCAATGGCGGCCGAAATTGCGGTGCCCGACCAGCAGGCGCTACGCACACAGATTCGGGCGTTGCATGAACAGATGCGTGGGCCGCTTGCCCAGCGGATACGGCGCTACCGGCAGACCGTAGAGCGGCTTCGCAACACGCGGGCCTTGCACTCCCCACGCTACCAGCTCGACCAACACCGGCAGCACCTCGACCATGTCATGGCGCAGCTGAACCGGGCCATACAGACCCGTTTCGACCGGATACGCACGCGCACCGAAACCGCCCATCAGCGCCTACGCAGCGCCGATCCACGGCGCCCCATGCAGCACGGCTTTGCGTTGGTCACGCAGCACGGCGAGCCCGTTACGCGTGCTGCCGACCTGGATCCAGAGGAGCCCGTCACGCTTCGCTTTCGCGATGGCACGCGGCAGGCTACCGTGCACGATGAAAACACCCCGGTGGATGATCCACCGCCCCACGCATCCGACTGACCGTGCCCTGAACGGAATGTGAGGCTGCGCATACACAACCGTGCGCTTATGTCCCCGCCACCGATCTGCCGTCTTGCATGCCCGCGGCCCCGCAGCACGTCACCGTTTCTTTGCGTCCGGAACGCCGCGTGGCGGTGATGCCCGTCCAGAAAGCGGTGCGCCACGCAGCGCCCGAGGTGCTGGCCTATCCGCATGTGCTGTACAGCGCGCATCATACCACTGCTGGTTTTCTTGATGCCGAGACCCGTACCCAGATCGGGGCCAACGCCGAAGCAGTACATCGATTCCTGAAACCGTACCGCGTGCTTTTTCCGTATGGAGCCGGCTATCAGCACGACCAGATGCATCTGCGCACCGAACTGCGCCCCGAACAGCGCCGCTGCGAGCCGCGCAACGCCGATGCCCACCTGGTCTATATGGGAGCCGGTCTGGTGTCCTGCACACACACAACGCCTGAAGAACGACTTTCGCTGATTGACTTAGACGGCGTGAACCACGAAACGGAGCACCACCGCACACGTCGGGTCACCGCGGTCGGCTTTTCAGAAGCTACGCCTGTCGACGCCTTTACCATCCCCGTTCCTGCGCCGCAGCAGCCTGTTGGCACAACAAGCCTACGCGACCCGCGCCTTGGGCTGATGGCGCAGATCCAGGCGGCGCTCACTGAGCATGCCGTATCGTATGGATGCGTGCGGCTGGCGCTGACGGGCCCACCGGCCGGGGCGGCCCTGGTGGTGAACGAGTACGAACCGCAACTCATGCAGCACGACCTGACGCGCGTCCTTCGGGCTCCCCATGCATTCAGCACCGCCGCGTGTGTCCCCGCTGGTGCGGAGCAGACATCGGCCTCAGAAGTTGCGCCTCCACCGGTGCATACCCCTGAGGACCTGCGCCTGTCTGCGGCATTGCGCCTGATGGTGCGTCCGCCGGCTCCTCCTGCAGGATCGCGGATTGTGCAGGGGCGCTACCAAAGCCCCATTCTGCTACACTGGACCGCCCGCCCACGCACCGTACAGGCTACCGTGATGCGCTATACCTGACGCAAGGCCCACAAGGCAGATCGGCTACGCCAGACGCTTTTGCACCAGACGGTTACTGATGTGCATTGGAAGCCGCTGCCGGAGCCAGGGTGCGTTCTGGATCGAACAGCCGCACATCGCGCAGCTTGAGTTGAATCGAAGTTTGGCCGCGCCACGTGTTCTCATCAACTTTGGCAACGAGTTCGATGGGCGTGCTGGTCTGTTGGCTTTTACGGAGAAGGCTGAGCTTATCGCCCTGGCCAAAGCCAATCACATCCACCTGTGGCCCATCGGCGTCGGCCGGAGCTACCGTGAACTTGAGGTGGGCGTCGTCTCGGCCCACCGTGTGCGGCGATCTGGCCACGCGGCAGGGCCCCAGATGAAATACCGGGCGCGGATTCGATGGTCCAAACGGCCCAAACTGCTGAAGCACGGCCCAGAACCGATCTTCGGCCGTACCAATGGTGTTCAGATCTACATGCGCATCCACCTTAATAGTGGGCGTGAGCAGTTCAGGGGTGATGCGCTCAGCAATGGCCTCGTTGAAGCGGTCGCGCAGCTTCGACACGTTTTCCTCGGGAAGCGACATCCCAGCGGCATAGTCATGGCCTCCAAACTGCGTGAGCACGTCCTCGCAGTCCGTAAGCGCACGGTAGATATTCACGCCACTGATAGAGCGCGCCGATCCCTTCACGACATCGCCGTTGCGCGTAAGCATGATGGTGGGTTTGTAGAACTGCTCCACAATGCGGCTGGCCACAATACCGATGACGCCCAGGTGCCAGTCTGGGTCGTAGAGTACCAACGCGTGGGCAGTGCGGGCTGTAATCTGTCGTTCGGCCTGTTCGGTGGCCTCCTTCCGGATGCGTTCGTCGATCTCGCGGCGCTCTTTATTGAGGTGCTCCAACTCCTCGGCCTGCTCCCGGGCGGTGGCCGGATCGCTCTGCAGCATCAGGTCAACGGCTTTTTGGGCATGCGCCATGCGCCCCGCTGCATTGATGCGCGGACCGATGGTAAAGACAACGGTGCCTGTAGTTTTTACGGTGGAGAGGTCGAGCTCGGCAGCATCGGCCAGAGCGCGCAGGCCCACCCGTTCGGTCGTGCGCAGTGCCGCGAGGCCCTCTTGCATAAAGATCCGGTTTTCGCCATATATCGGCACAATGTCGCTGGCAATGGAAATGCCCAGCAAGTCGAGGTAGCCAAACACGCGGTCTTCATCGGCCCCCCGTACGCGCTGCACCGCTTGCAGCAGCTTAAACCCGACGCCCGCCCCCGAGAGTTCGTTGAAGGGATACGCACAGTCGTCACGCTTCGGGTCGAGCACCGCGTAGGCGTTGGGGAGCGTATCTTTGGGCGTGTGGTGGTCGCAGATGATGAGGTCAAGCCCCTGCTCTCGGGCGTACGCTGCCTCTTCGTGCGCTGTGATGCCACAGTCGAGCGCAATAATGAGCGAGGCCCCGCGCTCCACTGCCGCGTCGATCCCTCGTTTACAGAGCCCGTATCCGTCTTCGTACCGGTCGGGAATGAAAAACGACACAGGAACGCCTTGCTGGTCCAAGAAATCGGTGCAGATTGCCGTAGCGGTTGTGCCGTCCACATCGTAGTCGCCATACACGAGCACCGGCTCCTCGTTGCTGATGGCCTGGGCTACGCGTTCTGCGGCGCGTTGCATGTCGGCCATAGCGAGCGGGTCGTGCAAATCCTTCCGCGAGGCCCGGAAGAAGTCGCGCGCGGACTCGAACGAGTCAACGTCGCGTAGCACCAGTGCACGTGTGAGAGCAGTGGGCAGGTCGTTGAGCCGGGGCTGCAACCGCGACACCGCGCCCGGATCGTTAAGCGAGCGAAGGATCCATCGATATGTCATACAAGCTAAACGGTCGATTTAAAAGGGAATCGGAGAAAGAGAGCACGCTTCAAAGTCCACAGAAGGCCTTTTGGCGTCGTATGGGTCGCATAGCAGGAGCAAGCGCATCACGGCGCGCGTGAAAGAATGCAGTCCAAAAGAATGCAGGGCAAGAAACTCTGCGCATCCAGTACAATTAGCATCACCACGTACAGCGCCACTACCTACAGGGCATAAATCGCTAACGCGTATCGCATAGTATACGGGCTACTCATCAAACATTGAAGAGGGCAACCCGCACAGCCTGTTGGTTGCGTTCGTGGCGCTTCACCCATAATTTGCACGCGCAACGCAGACATATCGGTTTTGGGAGGACATCGCCCCTCTGAAAGAACGTAGGGTAAGGATAGTGAGATTGATTTGCTGCTCCCCGTCGTGCATTGTATATTGTTCGGCATGTAGCTACTCCTACCCCACCCTATCTCACTGATGCTCTGATGAACTGTTAAGAGGCTTCGACGCATGAGGCAGAGCGGTTCAGCCAGCTATGTATCCGATCCGAGCACCGATGCTGCGAAGGCGTGGCACTGCGGAACGCCGCACGCTGTACGCCACACATCGTTGTTCACCAAGCGAAGAGCATCTGTTACGGTGCCTCGTCTGCGCAGACGAACCACGTGCTGCTCGGATCATGTGTTGCCAACCCTGTACCCGTAATGGCTCGATACATTTGTCGGCGTCCCCAAACACGTACTTGATACCGCCCCTGTTCACCCACGCTCATTGGCATTGCCTGTACCGGCAGTTCGCTACGGAGCATGCTCTGACTCCCCCACCACAGGATGGCGTATCGCTCCGCTTTAGCGTCCGAGAGGGTACACTCACGGAGGCAGCGGATTCGCTTCCGAAAAGACGATCATCTGAAAACAACCCTTATGAAAATCTCTACCCTCCAAGAAAAAAAGCTTGACGAGTTGCGCGCTATGGCGCGTGAAATGGACCTGTCTGGGTATTCCAAGCTCCGCAAGCAAGACCTCATTTATCGCATTCTGGAAGCACAGGCAGAAGGTGTGCCTGCGCCCGATATGGATGACGTGAATGGCGAGACCGATGCCGACACGCCAGACGAGGACGAACCAGCCCGCGATGAGGAGGATGCGTCCTCCTCATCTGCAGAAGCCACGCCGAAGCGTTCGTCGTCGGGGCGTTCCCAATCGCGCTCCTCCGCGTCGAAGCGTTCGTCTCGCTCGTCAGGGCGTTCGTCGAAGCGCTCGTCCCGTTCATCGGGGCGTTCATCGGGGCGTTCGTCAGGCGGTTCGTCAGGCGGGTCGGCTCGTTCGCGTGGCCGCCGGGCCCGGCGTTCGCGCCGCGAGGAACGGCTCTACGGCGACCGTCCTGACTATATGGCGATCTACGATGCCGACAAGACGGAACTGCGGGGCATGATCGACAAGCGGGGCATGCTCGAAGTGCTGCCCGACGGCTACGGTTTTTTGCGCTCTGACGAGTACAACTACGAATCCAGCCCCGACGACATCTACGTGTCGCCGTCGCAAATTAAGCGTTTTGGCTTGCAAGAAGGCGACACCGTAACCGGAAAGGTGCGTCCGCCCAAGGAAGGCGAGAAGTTCTTTGCGCTCATTCAGGTCGATTTAGTCAATGGCCAGCCGCCGACCGATGCCGAGGAACGGACCGACTACGAGCATCTGACGCCGGTCTTTCCGAATACGCGGCTCACGCTCGAAACCGAATCCGACGAGTTTGGCACCCGCGTGCTCGACTTGTTTGCGCCCATTGGCATGGGGCAGCGCGGCCTGATTGTAGCTCCGCCCAAAGCGGGTAAAACGGTCTTGCTGCAGAAGATTGCTGATGGCGTAACCCACAACCATCCCGATGCGCATCTGCTTGTGCTGCTCATTGACGAGCGGCCCGAGGA